>JANTFJ010000096.1 GCA_024763495.1 Desulfobulbaceae bacterium
GCGAGCGTTGAAACGGGCACATGGCGGCATCCCTGAAACGCTTACAGGCCGTGCCTTCTCAAAAGTCAAGGTGTGGTTTATTGATCGCTATCACAAACTCCGACTCCGTTCGATACCCTGTGAGTAATTACCAGCGCTGTCTTTTATTTTACTCCCCGTTCAAGAGCAGCCAGATTGGCCTCGACAAACTGCTCTCTTGATAAATTTTTAATTGAATTTTTCACGGCTTCTCTTGAACAGAACAGCCCCTGCTTGAGCGCGTAGCCCAGCAGAATTAAATTAGCCAGTACCGGCGAGCCTAATTCTTCGGCCAGGCCGGTAGCGTCAATGTGGGGATAACGACAGGGAGCAGACGAATTAACAAAAAAGTCGGCATCCGGCTTAAGGAGACCTTGATGAACTTCCAGGTTCCGGGAATGAAGAAAAAGCCCCGCATTTCCCCGGCCCTGGCGAATGAGGGGACTATGAAAGGAACCTGCTTTAATAAAGGAAATAACGCTGCCGCCACGCTGGGCCATACCATGGGTTTCAGAGGTCATTACTTCAAGCCCCATTTCCATGGCTGCTCCGGCAATTATCCTGGTCAGGAACAGGATACCCTGCCCACCCATACCGCTGATAATTATCTGTTGTTTCATTATTTCCCCCCCTCCTTTTTGCTGATCGAACCGGTAGGACAAACCTGCTCACAGACCCCGCAATCGACGCAGAGGGTATGATCAATACTTGCTTTTTTCTCATCTTCATCAAACATGATTGCCGGACATTCAAACTGGTTGACGCAGATGCCGCAACCCACACAGTCTGAACTTATTGTCATGACAACCCGTTTGTGTTTTGTCGGGTTCCGCTTGTCCATTAAACATGGGTGCCTGGCAATAATAACCGCTACTCCCCCTTCGGTACGGCTGAAATTATCAGCCTCTTTCAATAATCCGCTAAAGGTTTCCAGGTCATAAGGATCGCCTTCCCGAAGAAAACCGACACCGCAGGCCTTGACAATATCAGAAATAAAAACCCGGTTGCCCGGACTGCCGTCAGCCAGGATACCATTTTCCGGGGTAGGCTGCTGGCCGGTCATGGCCGTGGTGGAATTATCAAGAATAGTTACAATAATCCGGGCCTTCTGGATTACGGCATTAATCAGGGCCGGAATCCCGGCATGAAAAAATGTTGAATCGCCAATGGTAACCACAATTGAGGGGTAATCATCACCATCATGGGCATATGAATGGTAAAAACCGGCGCCCTGGCTTATACATGCCCCCATGCAATGACAGGTGTCAACAGCTCCCAGGTTCATGCCCAGGGTGTAGCAGCCGATATCACTTGGGAAAATTCCCTTGGGAAAGGTTTTTTTAATGGCAAAAAACGAGGCCCGGTGGGGACAGCCGGGACAGAGCGAGGGGCGCCGTCCCCTGGCTGGAGGGGCCCCTGTTTCAGCTTCCGGCCTGGAGAGAGCAAAGAAATCAAGGAGGATGGCATAAATTATATCAGGAGTTAATTCTCCCTGGCCCGGCACATGAGCGGATAAACGTCCATGGGCATGGTGGGCGGCAAGCTGCATTTCCATAACGCTGTCGGTTTCCTCGAGAATAAGGATTTTTGAATAATTTTCCCTTATTTTATGGCAGAATTTTTTATTAAGTGGAAAAGGAATCTTGACCTGATAAAGATCTACCTTGTCAAGCATGTCGAGTTCTTCAAGAAGATCAAAGACATTGGCAAAGGCCATGCCGGAGGCAATAAGGCAGGGATGATCATAGTCGGGCTCATGCCCGGCAATGGCCATGACCGGTTCCAGGCCCTCTTCAGCACTGATCGCGGCAAGTTTTTTGTTCAGGTCATGATGGAGACCGGTAAGAAAGGCGGGCGTCGCTACCCAGCGGCCGGGATTTTTTTCAAAATCTGCCTGCCGTTCCAGCTTAATGGGTTCCCGGCTGCTGATGAGCTGGCGGGAATGACATATCCTGGTGGTGGGCCGGAGGATAACCGGAAGTTCATATTTTTCTGAAAGTTCAAAGGCCTGAGCCACCATTTCACGAGCCTCAGCCGGACTTGAGGGATCAAAAACCGGGGCCTTGGCAAACATGGCAAAGAGCCGGGTGTCCTGCTCGGTCTGTGAACTGTGGGGGCCGGGATCATCGGCTGCTACCACGACAAATCCTCCCTTTACTCCCAGGTAGGTGGAGCGGGTAAAAGGATCGGCAGCCACGTTAAGCCCCACCTGTTTCATGATTACCGCGGCCCGTTTGCCGGTATAGCTGTGGGCCAGGGCGGTTTCAAAGGCCACTTTTTCGTTAATTGACCATTCGAGGTGTATTCCAGCGGGAGCCGCATTCCTGCTGGCCACCACCGCGCCGAGGATTTCCGAAGACGGGGTGCCGGGGTAGGCCGACACCAGGGTGCAGCCCGCTTCAACCAGGCCCCGGCCCATGGCCTCGTTACCCATGAGTAATTTTTTATTATTATCCATTTTCATATTATTTCCTGGTGAACGTTTACGTTATTTTTGTAAGCGCTCCATGAACACCACCCTGCACCCGTTTAAACGCCGCGATATACCTGATGTATTATCGCGAGCGTTGAAACGGGCATATGGCGGCATCCCTGAAACGCTTACAGGCCGTGCCTTCTCAAAAGTCAAGGTGTGGTTTATTGATCGCTATCTTATTTTTGAGTGAGCCCTAAGTTTCAATCTCTTGGAGAACTGCTCACAGGGCACCGAACGGAGTCGGAGTTTATGCCCTGTTTTTAAGGGTGCTTACCTCTTCCCGCGATCAGCCTGTCTTCCATAGCACCAGTCTGCCGCGCCAGTCTGATCGCGAAAATCTCCGGCACCCTGTAAACAGTTGCAGTTCGGTGTTTTTAAGGGCTATGAGTTTTAAGGGTGTGAGAAGTTTCATCAGTTTTATGGTCAACAGGTTGAGATTGTGCCGCACTCATCCCAATAATCCTTTGGGGCGGATAAACAACACCAGGAGAAGAACCGCGAAGGCAACCACATCCTTATAGGCGCTGCTCAGGTATCCGGCGGTCAGAGATTCCAGCAGACCAAGACTTATGCCGCCCAGAATAGCGCCGGGAAATGACCCGAATCCTCCCAGAATGGCCCCGGCAAATCCCTTGAGGCCAAGCAGGACGCCTACATCATAGTTTAAGGTGGTGATCGGGGTTATCAGCACTCCGGCCAGACCGCCCAGGGCCCCGGCCAGCCCAAAGCTGGCAGCCTTGATTCTGCCGGTATTAAGACCGACAATGGCCGCCGCCTCCTGGTTGGCGGCAACCCCGCGCATGGCCAGGCCGATTGCTGTTTTCCGGAAGAGCAAAACCAGTCCGGCAATGGCCAGGGATGTTAACAGCAGAATCCAGAGAGCCTGGGGGGTAATTGCCGCGCCTAAAATAATAATCGGTTCATCGCCGCTCAGAGATGGAACCGCCATCCGGTTTTTGCCCCAGACAATTTTAATTATGCCGCGCAGAATTATGGAGATGCCGATGGTCAGAAAAATAAGCACCAGGGGATTATCCGAACGTGAGGGGCGCACGCCTATACGTTCTACCAGTATAGCAATAGCGGCAACTCCGGCAATGGCAGAAAACAGGGCCGCTGCCATGGGCAGTCCCAGACTGAACAGGCAGCTGAAAAGCAGCATGCCGCCCAGGGTGACGAAATCAACCTGGACAAAGTTAACAATTCCCATGGTATTATGCACTACACAAAAGCCCAGGCCGATCAGCGAATAGATAGCCCCGCTGGTCAATCCGGCAAAAATGAACTGCAGTAAGTCCTGGAATGAATTAACCTCTGTCACTGGAAATTGCCGCCTATTTTATTCGCTGATGCCTTCAAGCTTCCAGTTGGCGCTGCCGACCGGTCGGGCAAAGGTCCATCTTTCCTTAAATTTGACCGGTTCCAGGGGGTCGCCGGCAAGAACCGCGCCACTGGCCTCATCTACCGTATAGTCGAGAAGATTAGCAGTAAAAAGAATGGTAATAAACTCTTCATTATGGTCAATCCCGGCGTCAACAATTTCCACTTTACGTACAGCAATGTTTTCCAGACGGTTAAACTGAGCTTTTTCCGTCATCTCGGCAAAATGACCTTCATATTCAGCGGCCAGATCATTACCCAGAAGATGCTTTATTACGCCAAAATCACGCCTGGTCCAACCGGCTTGAATCTTGAAGAAAACATCCTGGGCCACTTCCTTAAAGTGTTCCTCGTCAAACTGGGGATCATGGTCGGCAATTTCCTTTAGTCCGGCCTGAACCGGATCAAGGGGTGGAGGAGGGGGGCTGCCAGGGCTGGAAGTAAAAGTCCGGTTTTGGCCAAAATCATTCAAAGCAGGATCAACAGTATTTCGGGGACGGGAAAATTTTTTGACCAGAAAATAGATAATCCCACCAATAAGCAGAATTTCAAAAAGGCCTATACCGCTGCCGCCGAAACCTCCCATGCCGCGCCCCATCCCGCCGAAAAGCATGCTGCCCAGGAAGCCGCCGGCAAGACCGCCGCCCATCGAGCGCAGAAATCCGCTGCTGCGGGAGGAAGATGAAGTTCCTGGCCGGGTTGTCCTGGGAGTATAAGTTCTGGAACGGGAAGTACGACTACGGCTGAAGGATCTGCCGCCGCTCCGGGAACGGGCATCTACCTCATGAAATGAATCAGCGGCAATAAAAAACAGAGCCAGCATTAAAATAACCAGAGGGAATCCGGCAAAATGACATAATTTATTAAACATTTATTATCCTCTTTTTGTAACTGCTGACAGGCTGAATGTTCCATGAACACCACCCTGCATGTGCTTCAACCCTGTGATATGTCGATGTATTATCGCGGGATATCGAGCACGCGCATGGCGGTATTCCTGAATCCTTTATTGAGCGCTGTCAAACTACCATCGGCATTCGGCGAAGTCAAGCTGACGACCTCCCAGGCGAAACAGCCGCGTCAATGTTCGGCTGGCATCGCACGGAGTCGGAGTTTATGCCCTGTTTTTAAGGGTGCTTACCTCTTCGCCCGTTTAGGCGTGATTCACATAGATACTATAGTGAACACGCCGAAACGAACAAATCCGGGGCACTATCCGAACATTTAAAGGGGTAGATAAGGGTAGCTTTTACCCGACCCGAATATTTACACAGCCGCGCAAGATTTTTTCAGCTTTTCAGCAGATTGCGCAACGTAGTTAAATTGACGCGGTCTTCTGCCGGATCTTCAGACTTTGGCGTTTCCAGTATCATGGGATGAGAGGCAAAGCGGGGATCATTGACCAGCAGGGCAAAACCAGGCAGTCCTATCTTGCCCCGGCCGATATGTTCATGACGGTCAACCCGGCTGCCAAGCTCCTTTTTTGAATCATTAAGATGAAAGAGCTTTAATTTTTCAAGACCAATGATCTGGTCGAAATCAGTAAAGGTCTGCCGGTATTCCCCGGGAGTTCTAAAGTCATAACCTGCCGCGAAAATATGGCAGGTATCGAGGCATACTCCCAGCCGTTCACTCCATTTTGACTCATTAATAATAAAGGCAAGTTCATTAAAGTCAGCTCCCAGGCCTGTTCCCTGCCCAGCGGTTGTCTCCAGCAGAATCATCACCTTGTTCGTTTCAGGCGTGGCCTGGAATACTTTATCAAGATTATTTTTAAAAGTTCGCAGCCCGGCCTCCACCCCGGCACCGAGATGGGATCCGGGATGCATGACCAGCCAGGGAACGCCTAGCCGGGCTGTCCGTTCCAGTTCGGCAGCCAGGGCTTGAATGGATTTTTCGGCTGTTTCTCTGCTGGTTGATGCCAGGTTGATAAGGTATGAATCATGAACGGCAACTGGAAAATTTCCCCATTGCCGCCAGGCCGCGGTAAAACGGCGGGCCTCGTCATCGCTGATCGGTTCAGCCCGCCACTGACGCTGGTTTCGGCTGAATATCTGCAGGGATTCTCCCCCTGCCCGGCTGATCCGCTCAAAGGCCAGTTCCAGGCCGCCGCTTATTGACATATGGGCTCCGAAAAAGGGCATTTTTTCTCCTTGATGGCCTCTTTAAATTAAGATAACTTGCAAATCCTGCTGAATGTGCCATTATACCCGCTGAAATAAATATGACCACAATTCCCCGATAAAATTATCAGCGCCTCTGTGCCTTACGACTCGTTCCGGACAAAAATGTGTAAGTGCTCCATGAACACCACCCTGCACACGCTTCAACCATGCGATATACCGCTGTATTATCGCGGGGCGTGGATCACGTTCATGGCGGCGTCCCTGACCCCCTGACAGTTACGGGGTTGTCGCTGTCCGGGTATACTTTATTGAGCGCTGTCAAAAATGTTATCGGAGACAGCCTGAAATTTAATTGCGCGTATCCTGAAGTTATGCCGATATACCAGAAAAAAGATGTTTCCCGCCTGCTGGCAGCCATAAAAAAAGATGAGGTAAATTCTGTTTATCTTTTATTTGGTGAACGTTTTTTGTGCCGGGATGTGGCTGATAAAATAATTGCCGCTCTACTGCCGGATGAAGGACAGCGGGCAAGTAATGTCCGGGAGATTGACGGAGACCGGGAAAATCCTGGAACTACCATGAACCTGTTGAAGAGTTACAGTCTCTTTCCCGGTCACCAGGTGTTCCGGGTGACGGATACCAGGCTGTTTTTGTCCAAAAATATGGCAAAATCTTTCTGGGTCAAAGCAGAAAAATTATTTAGTGAAAAAAAATTCGATCTTGCCGGTCGTCAACTGGGCAAAATGTTCAGCCTGGCCGGTTTAAAAGCGGATGATGAAATCAGCAGCCTGGCTGCCGGGCGCTGGAAGACCCTGTTTGGCTTTGCCAAACCTCAGGAGGTTAACTGGGTTAAAAAAGTGGAACTATCCGCAGTTTCAGACAATAATTCACAAAGTCAGGGTGCGGAAATTGTCGAGAATGTTTTCCGGAGCGGCATTCCGCCCCGGAATATTCTTATTTTAACTGCTGAAGCCGTTGACAAGCGGAAAAAACTATTTAAATTTATTAAGAAAACAGGGGTGATTATCGACCTGGCAGTTGATAGCGGCGCAACAGCCGCGGCCCGCCGGAATCAGGATAATGTTGTCCGGGAATTAATTATTCGTACCTTGCGCGATTTTCAGAAGAAAATTGAACCAAGGGCCATGCAGCTCTTGATGGAAAGAGTTGGCTTTCATCCGGTAGCGGCAGTAAATGAAACTGAAAAACTGGCGCTATATGCCGCGGATTCCGAAATGATTGTCAGTGCTGATGTTGAAGCTATTACCGGACGAACCAGGGAAGAGGCCCTGTTTGAGTTTACCGAGGCCTTTGCCGGCGGTAATCTGGCTGCCGCCCTGGGAAGTCTTGATCGTTTACGGGAAAATGGTATTCATTCCCTGATGATTGTTGCCGGACTGCGAAATTTTATCCGAAAACTTCTTGTCGCCAGCTCAATCCTCAGGCAGTCGCGGCCCGCCTATTCCCGCAATATGTCATATCCTGTTTTTCAAAAAACTTATCTGCCTCAACTAAAGGAGAGCAGGGATGAATTGCCTCCTGCTCTCAGCGGTCATCCCTATGTGGTTTATAAAACTTTTTTTCAGGCGGAAAAATTTTCTCTGGCTCAACTGAAACAGGGCCTGGCCCTGCTGCTGGAAACAGAACTGGAAATCAAGAGTTCCGGCATCCGGGACAATATTGTTTTGGAAAATTTTCTCTTTGGCTTTATGATGGAGAGGAACAAAAATTACAAAAACTTGTCTTAACACTAATGGGGCTGAAACAACAGAATGGAAGCTGCCGGAACCGGCTGTAAGTCTTACAGGATGTAATTTTTAACAAAACGTAACTGCTCACAGGGCACCGCATATTCGGAGTCTTCGCTTACCTCCGCGATCAGTCCGGCTTACGTATGACTATGGCTGCGCCGACCTGATCACGAAAATCTACGGCACCTTGTAACCAGTTACAATTACAGGGGTTGGCGAAGTTAGGACGCTTACCCTATGAGTAGTTACAACAAAACTGCGAAAATGCCGCCCTGTAACCGGTTTAAAAAAAATGAGCAAAGTTGACAATAAATCAGAGAGTGGAGTTGCCACCAGGGAAAAACAACAAATTCAAGAACCATCATTATATAAGGTCTTACTTCATAATGATGATTATACTACAATGGATTTTGTTATAATGGTGCTGGAGACTGTTTTCAGTAAAAATGTTGCTGAAGCCACCAGAATCATGATGAATGTTCATCAACAGGGTATTGGTATTGCCGGAGTTTATACCAGGGATATTGCTGAGACCAAGGTCGCTGTTGTCCATAATATTGCCCATAAAAATGAATTTCCCCTGAAGTGCTCCCTGGAGAAAGAGTAATTATTCAAGTAACTGTTCAGATGTGCCTTAGATTTTTCAGTTAGTGTCTGTCCGGAGATAGGCCATTTCCGGACAGACACCAGTTAGGACTGCGAAGCGTACTTGTGCCGCTTAAACAGGCCTGAATGGGCGAAGATGGAGTTGCAACTGAACAGTTACCGTAACTGCTCACAGGGCACCTCATATTTCCGCGATCAGCCTGTCTTACATAGCACCAGTATGCTGCGCCAGTCTGATCACAAAAATCTACGGCACCCTGCAACCAGTTACAAATACTG
>JANTFJ010000097.1 GCA_024763495.1 Desulfobulbaceae bacterium
AGAAATTTAAAACTTTCTTTGAAATAAACAACTTGCATCTACTGTTAAGGGACTTATCCAGAGCCTTAATTTCTCTTCCAGTTTATCTGGGCTAGGTTAAATAATAGACGTGATTGTTGAGGATCATCTCTTGTTGTACCCGCTTTTCAGCAGGATGCTGAAAAGGTAAGCGCTCCATGAACACCACCCTGCACCCGTTTAAACGCCGCGATATACCTGATGTATTATCGCGAGCGTTGAAACGGCTACATGGCGGCATCCCTGAAACGCTTACAGGCCGTGCCTTCTCAAAAGTCAAGGTGTGGTTTATTGATCGCTATGCTGAAAAGCGATTTCTTATCATCATCTTATCATCATCTCATCTTATCATCTCATCTGCCTTACGCAGCATCTGGGCGCCATCTTCCCATATTGTTTTTTCAGCAATTGTTCTTTGTTTCATTTTTTCTCCTTACAGTGGAATAATCGCCTGCAGGCCTGTGTAGGAGCCTGCCCGGAGGCGATCAAGGACTTCTTATACAGCATTCAAAAAAGATGACAAAATAAGAGCAACTCCTGACAGTCACACTATTTTTTCAACCTAATAACAACTACTTAAATTGTCAACAACAATTTCCAGTTCTATACGGACAAAAAGGCTCAATCTCAATTAGGCAAAATTTGCGCAGAAAAAGGCAACAGGTATCCGGGACAAAGCAAAACCTGAGATTCACGACAAATCAATCAAAGTAACTTTATTGATAAATATTACGGTTGACAAAAAGAATTGACTGTCAGTCTGGTGATATAATATATTATTAACTATTCGGAGAAGGCAAAAAAACTGTCATAACCACTTACTATATTTATGCAAATGTGCTTTAGATCTTTGCGATCGGGCTGGCGCAGGTAAGCACCCTTAAAAACAGGTCATAAACTTCGACTTCGGATGAAGTACAGCTGAACAGTTACCATATATTCCTTCTTACAGACAGCGTAAATGTTGCGATTTTATAAATTTAACCCTTGCAATATCAATAAGATGGAGTAAAATTGGACGTTTTGTACTCGCCTGCAGGCAGGCTCCTGCAGGCTTAAGCCAAAATGCAGAACTCTTTGAAAAAATATTTTGTCAGCTTACTGGGTCTTTGCCTCCTGTTGCTGTTTGTCTCCGGTGCAACAGCTGCGGTCAGGAAGACTTATACAATTGCCTGCGACAGCGACTATGCCCCGCTGACTATGCTCAATGCCCGGGGTGAGCCGGCCGGACTGTTTGTTGATATCTGGAAAAAATGGGCGGAGAAAGAAAATGTAAAGATCCGGTTCATCTTTGATGACTGGGAGGGCAGTATCCAGGCAGTAAGGGAGGGGAAGGCTGATTTTCACGCGGGTTTTGAAAATCATGAGCAGTGGGCTTTGTCATCCCAGCCTTTTTATGAATTATCAGCAAAAGTTTTCTTTCCCAGGAAAAAAAAATTTTATTCCCTGGCCGATTTATCCGGCAGACAGGTGGCCTCCATTGATCCATATTATGCAAAGGTGCTGAAGAAGGCCAACCCTGCCCTGGAAATTGTGTCAGTCAAAGACTATACCGATCTTTTCAGCAGGATAAGCAGGGGAGAAGTTGAGGCCTTTATTGATGACGAACTTGCTGTGGAGCATTTTCTGCTCAGGCAGGGGCGCCAGGGCGAGTTCGATAAGATCAGCGATTTTTCCTATGATTCTCCTATCTCAGCCGTTGTTAACAAAAATAACAGCCGCCTTCTAGAGCGTATTAACCGGGGGCTGCAGGCTATTTTCCCGAAAGAATACCGGCAACTGGAAACCAGATGGTTAAAAAATCCGGCTGAAGGATATTACCACAGCCTTGAAAGGGGGGTCACCCTTACAGCGGAAGAGCGCCTTTGGCTTAAAAATCATCCGGTAATCCGTATTGGGGTAGACAAAGGTTATGCTCCTTACGCCTTTGTGGATAAGGAGGGAAGGTTTCAGGGGGTTGCCGCAGATTACGCGGAACTGATCAGCCGCATGCTGGGAGTTCGCTTTGAAATGGTTCCAGAACTCAGCTGGGCCGAGATTCTCAACAGCGCCAAAAACAGGACGCTTGATGTCATTACCACGGCTGCGCTGCGCCCGGAACGTGAGGCCTATCTCGCTTTTACCCAATGCTATATTCCTACCCCGCTGGTCATTACGACCCGCAGTGATGATGACAGTATTCAGGTTCGTGATGACCTTAAAAGAAAGACTGTCCCGCTGGTCAGGGAATACTCGTTTACCAGGCGGGTGATGGAGGAATTTCCTTCCGTTGTTCCCTTGCCGGTCAATTCATCGCTGGAAGGTCTGCGGACTGTTGCCATAGGCAAGGCTGACGCCTATGTCGGTGTCCTTGGCGTTAATGTGTACCTGGCAAACAAATATGGTATTTCGAATTTGAAAATTGCCGCCTCCTATGATCTTAAAACTCATTGTCAGCGGTATGGCGTCCGCAAAGACTGGCCGCAGCTGGTTGATATTCTGGACAAAGCGCTGGATGCGATTCCTGAAAAGAAAAAAATTGAAATTATTAACAGGTGGGTACCGGTGGGGAGACAACAGACCGCAAAACTGCTGGGCCCCACTTTAAGCGGGAAAGAACAGGCCTTTATCAAGGCCCATCCGCTTATTCGGCTCGGGATAGATCCGGAATTTTTTCCATTTGAGTACCTGGAGGCGGATGGAAAATACAAAGGCATTGCCTCGGATTATATAAAACTTTTAAATGACCGGCTTGGGCTTGATATGCGGGTTGTGCCGAACCTGAAATGGGTTGAGGTTATCGAAAAAAGCAAAAAACAGGAAATTGACATATTGCCCTGTGTCGGCATGACCAGCGAAAGGCTTTCTTATCTGAATTATTCAAAACCCTATATTACTTTTCAACGAGTTGTTATCACCCGGACGGATTTTCCTTTTATTACCGGGCTCGACGAACTTCGTGATTTCAAGGTCGCAGTACAGGCCAACAGCGCCCATGACGGGTTCCTCAAAGACAATAGCAGCCTTGTCCCTCTGCGTTTTGACACCCTTCAGGAGTCCTTAATAGCTGTTTCTACTGGAAAAGCCGATGCCTTTATCGGTAATCTTGCCTCCAGCACATACTGGATCAGGCAGTTGAATCTTACCAATTTAAAAGTGGCTGCCCCGGCGCAGCAGGGCAAGCAGAATCTTTATTTTGCAATTCGTCATGACTTGCCTGAACTGGTTACCATTTTAAATAAAGGTATCTCATCCATTACCGGGGAAGAAAAACAGCGGATTTACCAGAAATGGATTTCCGTTAAATATGAACCAGGCATAGCCCCGAAAATTGTCATCGGTTATATTGTTAAAATTGTCGGCGCATCTTTTGTCCTTTTCCTGCTGTTTTTTTTCTGGAACTATAAACTGAAAGATGAAATCGCCCAACGCAGTAAAGCAGAGGAAAAGCTGCAGCACTATGCGGATGAACTTGAAAAGGCCAATATCCATCTTAAAGGGATGGACAGGCTGAAATCCATGTTTATTGCCTCAATGTCCCATGAGTTGCGAACCCCGCTCAATTCGATTATTGGTTTTACCGGGGTCATACTCCAGGGCATGACCGGAGAGATCAATGAACGTCAGAAAGACCAGCTCTCCAGGGTTTACCGCTCGGCAAAGCATCTTCTCAGCCTTATTTCCGATGTTATTGATATTTCCAAGGTCGAGGCCGGCAGAGGCGATGTCTTTCCGGAACCATTTCTGCTCTCCGAGATTGTCGAAGAGGCGGTTGAAAATATCCAGCCCCAGCTTAAGCTCGGAAAACTTGCCCTTGAGGTTGATGTGCCGGATAATCTGCAGATGAATACAGATCGCAAGCGGCTGTTGCAATGTTTGATTAACTATTTAAGTAATGCGGTAAAATTCACCGAACAGGGCGGCATTACCCTGGCAGCCCGAGAAGTTGACGAAATGGTTGAGATTAGCGTGACAGACACGGGTATCGGTATTGCCGAAGAGGATATTGACAAACTTTTTGAAGCATTTGAAAGGCTTGAGACCCATCTACGGGTCAAGGCGGGCGGAACCGGGCTGGGGCTTTACCTGACCAGAAAGCTGGTAACGGAACTGCTAAAGGGAGAGGTGATGGTTTCAAGCGAAAAAGGAAAGGGGAGCATGTTCGGATTACGCATCCCGAAATTTATTGCCGGGCCGTAAGCTTTCATCAGGAGTAGATTTTTATGCGGGCGTTAATTATAGAAGATAATGAAAACAATATGGAACTTATCACTTTTATCCTTGAAAAAAACGGTTATCAGACGATAAAGGCCATAACCGGCAGGCAGGGGGTTGAGCTGGCTTTACAGGAACGGCCCGATTTTATTTTGCTGGATATCCAGTTGCCGGATATCATGGGTACTGAGGTACTAAAAATGATTCGCGAATCCGAGATAGAATTTTCCATTCCAATTATTGCCGTGACCTCATACGCCATGTCAGGGGACAGGGAAAAACTGCTCGCAGCCGGCTGTGACGGCTATATTGAAAAACCCATTGATCCCATGTTGTTTATGGGGCAGATTAAAATGGTTATAGGAGACAGTACATGAAAATTCTGGTTGTTGAAGATACCGAGGACTCCAGGGTTCTCCTCCAGGATGTACTGACTGCCAGCGGCTATGAAGTGAGGAGTACTGAAAACGGCAAAGAAGCTCTCCGGGTAATGGCCGGAAACTTCATGCCTGATCTGATTATTTCTGATATTTTGATGCCGGAAATGGATGGATATGCTCTCTGCCGGGCCCTTAAAGCTGATGAAAAATTTCGCTCTATCCCTTTTGTTTTCTATACCGCCACCTATACCGATCCCAAAGATGAACGATTCGCCATGGGTCTTGGGGCTTCGCGTTTCCTGATTAAACCCATGGAGATGCCGCAGTTTGTAAGGGAAATTGAAGCTGTGCTGAAGGAATACGAGGCAGGGAAATTGCCTGCCGGGCAGGGTCTCGAAAAAGATGAGGAAAAGCTGAAGGAGAACTACTGCGAGATCCTGTCCAGGAAACTTGACAAGAAAGTCCGTGAACTGGAGGAGGAGCGGGACAAGCTGGCAAAGGCCAGAGATGACTGGGAGGCAACCTTCCAGGCTATTAATGATCCTGTCCTGATTCTTGATACCCGGTTTTTTATTATGAAATCAAACAGGGCCGCATACACTCTATTCAAGGCAAATGATGAAGATTTGCATGGGCGGCAATGCCATGTTCTTTTTCATGGAATCAAGACTCCCTGTGAAGGGTGCCCGGTAAGCAAAACAATTCAGGATAACAAGCCGCATGTTGTCGAGATGGAGCACAAAAAGTTGGCAAAAACCCTACTTGTCTCCTCTTATCCAAGATTTGACCAGCAGGGAAAACTTGTCAGTATAGTAGAAACAGCTAAAGATATAACCGAAAACAAATATCTTGAAAAACAACTGCGTCAGGCCCAGAAAATGGAGGCCATCGGCACCCTGGCCGGCGGTATCGCTCATGACTTTAATAATATTTTGATGGCTATTATCGGCTTCACAGAAATAATGGAATACGAAATACCTGCTGACAACCCCGCGCAAAACTATTTGCAGCAGGTACTTAAAGCCGGAAACCGGGCAAAAGATCTGGTTAAGCAGATTCTGACCATTAGCCGGCAAAGTGAACACAAAAATCAACCTGTCGAGGTGCAAAATATTTTAAGAGAAGCCCTGCAACTGCTGCGCTCCTCAATTCCGACCACCATTACCTTCAAAGAGAACATCGATTTTAAATGTAAACCGATCCTTGCTGATCCCTCCAGGATACATCAAATAGTTATGAATCTCTGCACCAATGCCTATCATGCCATGGATAAAAAGAGCGGGGTCTTGACTGTATCGCTTAGTGAGGAAGAAATAAAACCCGCAAGCAGAGCAAGACATGATGATCTCAGGCCGGGTCGGTATGTGAAGCTTGAAGTAAGTGACACGGGCTGCGGCATGGAAAAATCCCTCATCGAAAAAATTTTCGATCCTTACTTTACCACAAAAGATCAGGGAGAAGGTACGGGCCTTGGTCTTGCCGTGGTCCTGGGCATTGTAAAGCGTGTCCGTGGTCACATCACCGTGGACAGTGAACCGGGAAAAGGGACAACCTTCCGGATATTTTTTCCGCAATTCACCTCTCAATACGATTCATCTGCCCAGGAAACGAAAAGCAAGGAGGATATGCGGGGCAATGAGCGGATATTAATTATTGATGATGAAGCGCAAATTTTTAAACTGGAGAAAAAAATACTGCAAAGGCTGGGGTATCAGGTGACAGCATTATCAAGCCCGGTTGAGGCCCTGCGCGTTTTTCAGGCAAAACCGGAAGATTTTGATCTCATAATCACGGATATGACCATGCCGAACATAACCGGGGCGGAACTTGCCCAAAAAGTTCTTTCTATCAGAGAAAATATTCCGATCATACTATGTACCGGTTACAGTGAAATAATTGATAAAGAAAAGGCCAGGGCTCTGGGAATTCGTGATTTTATCCTGAAACCCATAAAAATGAATGATCTTGCCTCAGCAGTGCGTAACGTATTGGAAAAGTAACTGCTCACCGGGCACCTCACGGAGTCGTTACCTATAACTTATCTGCCATCTCTTTTAGTTTTGTTGCTCATATCATTTTTTTGGTGCATATGTATGCACCCTACTCCTCACGCAAGAAACTCGGGCCTCTCTGCAGGAGCCTGCCTGCAGGCGATCTGAGTTTTAAAAATCAAAACAAAAAATTGTTTAGACAATGGCCGTAAGCGCTTAATCAATATAATGAATTCTTAATTTACGGGGAAAAATCTTGTCAATGAGACGAATAAGCCATATATTCACCTCAATACTTGAGACGAATAGTGTCTTTGAGGAATAAAATGTGAAAAAATATGTTTGGCAACATTCAGATTGGCTCGACTTATGCTGGGATAAGCAGGCTGTTGTGTCCCTTCTTACCAAATGCAGACAAAAGCAGAGTTTTCTTCTAGGAGCTGCCAACATGCTGGGATTTGATCTGAAACTTCAGGCCCAGGGAATTATTCTTGAACAGGAAGTTCTGGAAACGGCAGCCATAGAAGGGGAAAAGCTTGATCCTGAATCAGTACGTTCTTCAGTAGCTCATCATCTTGGTCTACCGACAGCAGGTCTGCGAAGCACAGATCATAAAACAAATGGACTTGTTGAAGTTTTGTTGGATGCCGCCGGGCATTATGATAAACCACTTAACGAAGATCGTCTCAAAAGATGGCACGTGGCATTGTTTCCAGACGGCTATTCCGGTTTTCAACAAATTATAACCGGCGACTGGCGGCATGAAATGATGGAAGTTATTTCAGGCCCGGAAGGCAGACAGAAAGTTCATTATCAAGCTCCACCGCCTGATGCTGTTGCCGGGGAAATGAAAATTTTCCTGCAATGGTTAAACATGAATACCGGGAAAAATCATGATGGTCTTACCAGGGCTGCGCTTGTTCATTTCTGGTTTGTCGGTATTCATCCTTTTGATGATGGCAATGGCCGAATTGCCAGGGCATTAACCGACATGGCTCTTGCTCAGGATGAAAAAATCTCTACCAGATTTTACAGCCTGTCGAATCAGATTATCAAAGAACGTCATGACTACTACAATGTTCTTGAAAAATGTCAAAAAGGAACCGGCGATATTAGTCAATGGCAGGAATGGTTTTTAGGATGTTTTGAACGGGCGGTAACCAGCTCTCAACAGCTTATCAACAGAGTTTTGATTAAGGCCAGATTTTGGCAGGAGTTTGCTGAAACCGAGCTTAATGCCAGGCAGAAAAAGGTAATTAACAGGCTGCTTGATACGGGCAAGGGCAATTTCAGCGGTAACTTAGCAGCCCAAAATTATCGATCCCTGGCAAAAACTACAAAAGCCACGGCCTCCCGCGACATTGATGATCTGCTGAAAAAAGGGGTTTTAAGACTTGTCGGCGGAGCAGGCAGAAGCACCAGATATGATCTGACCTGGGAGAGGTTCGAAACAGGCGCATTAGAGACGACGTAAAATTTAGAAATATGCTATCCATGCGCTATACTGCATGGAGGTAACTACACACGGGGTAAGTGCCTTAACTTCGCTAATCCCTGTTCTTGTTATTGTCCGCTCTCTATGTCTCGCTCGCTTACCGGCTGCGCTCAAGCAGACCTGCAATTCTACAGAGGCCCAAGTTTCTAGCAAGAACCCGTAGGAGCCTGCCTGCAGGCGATCATTAGTCGAGCTGCCAGAGGCCTTTTTTTCAAGCCGAGTCTTGGAAAAAGCTTAGTTGCCTACAACTTATCTGCCATCTCTTTTAGTTTTGTGCTCATATCATTTAATTTAGTAACATTGTTACTGAGATTGTTGGCAGTGGTATTGATATCTTCGATGTTGGTGGAAACATTAGTGACGCTCCCAGCCATTTCTCTGGACGCATCAGCGACCTGAACAACATTTTGCACTACTTCACCCACGCCTGGGGGCAAATAGGGGACGTTCTTCATATTATAAGTTTTCATTACAGAGGAGAGGCGGGTGGGAAAAGATATCCCATAAAGACAGCGGCGGCCACCCCACAAGC
>JANTFJ010000098.1 GCA_024763495.1 Desulfobulbaceae bacterium
CTATAGTGAACACGCCGAAACGAACAAATCTGGGGCACTATCCGAACATTTAAAGGGGTAGAGAAGGGTAGCTTTTACCCAACCCGAATATTTACCGAGAATAGATATTTTTTTCTCAAAATAACACAGAGTTGGGGAAAAAGGGCATTCTCGGACAGCCTCCTGGGCGATTTTAATATATTATTTGGCTGATTTTATGTTTTTGAGGCATGATTTCAGGAGTAAGTCACTAAGGATATAAGGGAGTTTTTCAATGTCGAAAATAATTTGTTCCGCAGCCATCAGGGGCGCTCATAATATTGTGAACATGGCTGAGGAGAAATATGAGGAAGCCCTGAAAAAATTTGGTGCGGAACATGAGGTCGCATATCCAAACACCGCCTATTTTCTGCCGATTATCTATTCAATGCTTGGCGCTAAGGTAGAAAAACTGGGAGACATGAAAGATATTTTTGTTGAATGTCGTAAACTGCTTCCTGATCCGGTAACTGATAACCTCTGGCTGCCTTACCTGGCACCAGCTCTTGATGCCGGTATGGCTACCTTCTTTGCTGAGGAAATGTTCGAGGCAGTCCGTTATCTTAATGAACCTGATTTTTACACAAAAAGCGAAGACCCGACAGAGGATAATATCTGGCTGGGTGCGGCGGATGACGTTATTTTCCGAAAACGCGGGGTTGAATTTGTTGATGGCTCAGCTCCTGGGTTTGCGGCTATCATGGGTACTCCTGCTGATAAAGAGGTGGCTAGTAAGATCGCCCTGGAGTTACAGGAAAAAAATCTCTATATATTCATGCATGATCAGTCAGGCGGCAAGAACATGGCTGAACTGCTGGTTGAAAATAATGTCCAGGTGGGCTGGAATACCCGTCTGGTTCCCTTTGGCAAGAGTTACACATCAGCGGTTTTTGCCATTGGTTTTGCCTGCCGGGTAGCCATGGCCTTTGGCGGCATCAAACCTGGTGATTATAAAGGCAACCTGATCTACAACAAGGATCGGACATTTGCCTTTGTCATGGCCTTTGGCCCGGTAAGCGATGAGTGGTATGCCAATGCCGCCGGAGCCATTAACTGGGGTTTCCCGACTATTTCCGATTATGACATTCCGGAAGTTCTGCCTACCGGTATCTGTACTTATGAGCATGTGGTAAGTAATATTGCTCATGATGAGATTGTCCAGAAGGCTATTGAGGTGCGGGGACTTAAAGTTAATGTTGCCAAGATTGATATTCCTCTTTCCTTCGGTCCAGCCTTTGAAGGTGAGCGGATCAGGAAGGATGATCTTTTTATGGAGTCGGGCGGCGGTCGGACTACCGGCGTCGAGGTTCTGGTCTCCAAGGATATGAGCGAGATTCAGGATGGCGAAGTTATTCTTGAGGGCAAGGATGTGCCGGATCTGGAACTTGGCGAAAATGTACCAATAGCCATTCTTGTCGAGGTTGCCGGCCGGGAAATGCAGTCTGATTTTGAGCCGATTCTTGAGCGCCAGTTTCATCATCTGATCAATTATATCCAGGGTATTATGCATATTGGCCAAAGGAATATAATGTGGATTAGAGTTGGTAAGGCTGCTGTTGAAAAAGGATTTTCTTTTAAACATATTGGTAAAGTTCTTCATGGAAAGCTTCACCAGGAGTTCGGGGCCATTCTTGATAAGGTTCAAGTAAAAATATATACGATTCAGGAAAAGGTTGAAGAGGTTGTCGAGCTGGCCAAGGGAGTTTATGCTGAACGTGATCTTCGCCTGGGCAATATGACTGATGATACCGAAGATGTTTTTTATTCCTGCACTCTTTGTCAGTCTTTTGCTCCAAGCCACGTCTGTGTTATTACCCCTGAGCGGGTTGGGATGTGCGGCGCTTACAACTGGCTTGATGGTAAGGCCTCTTTCCAGATTAATCCCACAGGCCCCAATCAGCCTATTGAAAAGGGTGATTGTCTTGATGAAGAACTTGGCGAATTCACTGGAATTAATGATTTTGTTAATCAAGCCTCAAGAGGTGCGGTACCCCAGGTCAGTTGTTATTCCCTGATGAATAATCCAATGACTGCCTGCGGCTGTTTTGAGGCTATCGCCGCCATGTTACCCCAGTGTAACGGTATTATGGTAGTTAACCGTGATTATATGGGTATGACTCCATCCGGCATGAAATTTACCTCGCTGGCCGGTATGGCCGGTGGTGGAGCGCAGACACCTGGATTCATGGGAGTGAGTAAACATTATCTCGGCAGTCGTAAACTGTTTAAGTCCGAGGGTGGATTAAAAAGGGTGGTCTGGCTGCCCAAGATGCTTAAAGAAGAGCTGCGGGAAAAATTAATGGCACGTTGTGAAGAGGAAGGAATGCCCGAACTCTTTGATATGATTGCCGACGAAGAAGTGGGCACCACAGAAGAAGAGGTTCTCGCCTTTTTGAAGGAAAAAGGCCATCCGGCCCTGGAGATGGAAGCGGCGATGTAAGTGCCGGAAGTCAGAAGCCAGATGACAGAGTTATTGTCTGGAGATTGTTTAAGTATTTGTTCTGGAAATGATTTTTCATTTAATGCTTAAAATTGAAAGCTGATAACTGACCAATATTAAATTAAAGTATGTAATATCAATAAGTTTCATATATTTCGGAAAAATATTTAACGAAATCTGTAATAGATAGGGAGAAAGAAAATGGCATTAACCGGTATACAGATCCTCAAGATGCTGCCTAAAAAGAATTGCGGCGAGTGCGGAATTCCGACTTGCCTGGCCTTTGCCATGAAAGTGGCAGCCGGACAGATTGAGATTGGGGAATGTCCATATGTCAGTGATGAGGCAAAGGAAACCATTGGCGAGGCTTCTGCGCCGCCGATTCGGACGATTACGGTCGGTGCAGGTGATACAGCCTTTACTGCCGGCGGTGAAACCTGTCTCTATCGCCATGAAAAACGTTTTGAACACCCAACCGGTTTTGCCGTGCTTATCAGCACTGATATGGCTGCCGATGAGGTGGATGGCAGGATAAACCGTTTTAAATCTCTGCGTTATGAAAGGGTCGGGGTATTGATGAAGGCTGATTTGGTTGCTGTCAAGGATTCCTCCGGCGATCAGGGTGCTTTTACCGGCCTCGTGCAGAAGATTCTTGATGATGCCGAGGACGCTAATCTGATCCTGATGAGTGACAGCACTGATAATCTTGCAGCCGCTGTCAAGCTCTGCGGCGACCGGAAGCCTTTGATATATTCAGCCAGTCAGGCGGATATTGACGGTCTGGCCGGTCTGGCTAAAGATACGGCCTGTTCCCTGGCCGTCAAGGGTGAAAATCTCGACAACTCCATTGAGATAACTGAAAAATTAAATGCTGCCGGCCTTAAAGACCTGGCAATTGACACCGGAGCCCGTACTCTCCGTGCCGCGTTTGAGGATAATGTTGTCGCCCGACGGGCAGCAATTAATACTAAGTTTAAACCTCTTGGCTTTCCCACCATCATGTTCCCCTGCGAGATGACGGATGATCCGCTGATGGAGGCAATGATCTCCTCGATTTTAATTGCTAAATATGCCGGTATTATCGTGCTGTCCGACCTGCAGGGCGATATTCTTTTCCCCTTGCTGCTTGAGCGTCTTAATATCTTTACTGATCCCCAGCGGCCCATGGTGGTGGCTGAGGATATTTATTCGATTAACGGCCCGGACGAAAACTCGCCGGTACTTATTACCTGTAATTTTTCTCTTACCTATTTTATTGTCTCCGGTGAGATTGAAGGCAGTAATGTCCCCTCCTGGCTGCTGATTAAGGACACTGAAGGCCTGTCGGTTCTTACTGCCTGGGCTGCAGGTAAGTTCGGTGCTGATCTAATTGCCCAGTTTATCAAAAAATCAGGTATTGAAGATAAGGTTAATCATCGAGAATTGATTATTCCCGGTTACCTGGCCACCATCAAAGGTGAGCTTGAGGAAGAACTGCCGGAGTGGACAATTACCATCGGTCCCAGGGAAGCCGGCCATCTGCCCGCTTTTTTGAAAGAGTGGAAGCCGGCAACCTGATTAAACCAGTAAAGTAACCTGCTCACAGGGCACCAGATCCGGAGTTTCGCAAGCCCGCTTACCTGTTTGCGATCACTCTGGCTTACGTATGAATAATAAGCTGTGTCGGCCTGAGCGCGAAAATCTCCGGCACTCTGTAACCAGTTACATTTAAAGAGATAGAGAAGGGTAGCTTTTACCCAACCCGAATATTTACGTGAGTAGTTACCCAAAAAGATCAACAAAACCGACAAAAACAACAAAATGGTATCACTGACTATAAACGGACTGGAAGTAACTGCTCAGGAAGGCCTGACTATTCTTGAGGTTGCCCAGCGGTCTGATATATATATTCCTACTATCTGCCGGATTAACGGCAAAAATTCGGCAGAACCCTGCGAGATGTGCCTGGTGGAAATAGCGGGCATGGATACTCCGGTTCGTTCCTGTGTTGCTCTGGCTAAAGACGGTATGAGCGTGGTGACTGATTCTCCCGAATTGCGGACTCTGCGCCAGGAAAAACTTGCCCGGATTTCCAGTAACCATTTTGGCGATTGTAAAGCACCATGCAATCTTACCTGTCCCGGCCAGATAAATGTCCAGGGTTATATTGCTCATATTGCCAGGGGTGAGTATGAAGAGGCATTGCGCCTGATCTATGAAAGAAATCCTTTTCCTTATTCAGTTGGGCGGGTCTGTCCTCGTTTCTGTGAAACACGCTGCCGTCGTATCCTGGTTGATGAACCAATTTCAATTAATCACTTAAAGCGCTTTGTCGCCGACTGGACAATGTCGAACGGCATTGATCTTAATATCAAGCGCGAAAAACATACCGGGAAAAGGGTGGCCGTAATCGGCGGCGGCCCGGCAGGCCTGACCAGTGC
The DNA here is from genome assembly GCA_024763495.1 of Desulfobulbaceae bacterium. Classification (GTDB taxonomy): domain Bacteria; phylum Desulfobacterota; class Desulfobulbia; order Desulfobulbales; family SURF-16; genus JANTFJ01. The sequence goes on from JANTFJ010000098.1 coordinate 4,879, forward strand.
CTATTATCTGGCTCGTCATGGTCATGACGTTACAGTCCTTGAGGCTATGCCTAAACTCGGCGGCATGCTGCAGTATGGTATTCCGGAATATAAAATTCCTCGTAATGTTCTTGAGTTTGAGACCAATATGATTTTACGGATGGGAATTTCCGTGCGGCTCAGCCAGAAATGGGGACAGGATTTCAGTCTGCAGGATTTAAGGGATCAGGGTTTTGACGCAATTCTCCTGGCAATTGGTGTCGGCGTAGATAAAAAACTGGAAATAAGAGGGCAGGTTCTTCCTAATGTAATTCCGGCGGCGAGATTTTTAAAATCCCTGGCCTGTCATGAAAAGGCGGATTATGGCCGGCGGGCTGCCGTAATCGGCGGCAACAATATTGCCATGGAAGCTGCTCGCAGCCTGATACGTTCCGGGGTTGATGAAGTTACAATTGTTTATCATCGGGGCCATGAGGGAATGCCGGCTAATCAACGGATAATCCGTGAGGCCAAAAGTGAAGGGGTACAGTTTCTTCTCATGGCCTCGCCGGTACAGATCAGTGAAAAAGATGATGGCTCATTAAAGGTTGATTTGATCAGGATGAGGCTTGGGGCTCCCAATGAAAGGGGAACCCGTATTCCTGAGCCCATTCCCGGTTCCAGTAATATCATTGAGGTTGATACTGTTATTTCCTCCCTGGGGCAGATGGCAGTAGAAGACAGTTTCAGCGGCGGCGAACTGGAAGAACAACTAGATATATCTCCGAAGAATACAATAAAGGCCTCTCTCCGAAATTCCTTGACAAACATTGCTGGAATTTTTGCGGCCGGCGATGCGGTCAACGGGCCGCGAACCGTTATCCAGGCCGTGGTTTCCGCCCGAAGGGCCGCGGAAAATATCCATTCTTATATAATGGATACTCCTAAGGAGCCGGCTGAAAACCGGTTTAATTTTACCAGGGGTAAAGCTTTTGATGATGTTGCTCTTTCGAATTTTGACGGGATCAACATCAAACTGCGGGAAAAAATGCCGGAGAGACCGCCGGAAACCGCAATCCAGGATTTTGACGAGGTCAAACTCGGCCTGACGGAAAAACAGGCAAGAAAGGAAGCGGAACGTTGTCTTTCCTGTGGCTGTACGGCAATTGACCGCTGTAAGCTTAAACCTCTTGACATTGAATACAAGGTAAATATCAACAAGACCGGGATGGGAAAATTTCCGGTCTATGCCAGGGATTACAGCCATCCCAATATTATTGTTGATCTGAATAAGTGTATATACTGTCAGCGCTGTCTTAATATCTGTGAGTATGACGCTATAGAGATAACCTGTGCTGAAAAGGGTGAAAACGGCATACCGACCGGCTTGAGCCTGACCTTTAAGGATAATTGCGTATCCTGCGGCAAGTGCGTGGATAATTGTGCTACCGGTGCCTTGAACAAGAAAGAATCAACTGTACCGATTATTTCGGAAAAGATTCGCCAGGTCAGATCAACCTGTCCTTATTGCGGGGCTGGCTGCCAGCTTATTTTCAAGGTAAAGGGCGATACCATAATAGAAGTTACTGCCGATCCCGATCAGGCGCCTAATTATGGAGCGCTTTGTGTCAAGGGACGTTTCGGTTTTAATTTTATCCAGCATAAAGAACGTTTGACCAAACCGCTTGTCAGGCGTAATAATCAGCTGGTCGAAACAACCTGGGATGAAGCTCTTGAAGCTGTTGCTAAAAACTTTTTTGATTTAAAAGCCATGTATGGGCCGGACTCCATTGCCGGTTTTTCCTGCGCCCGGGCAACCAACGAAGAGAATTTTCTCTTACAGAAGTTCATGCGCACCGCCATCGGCACCAACAATATAGATCACTGCGCTCGACTCTGACACGCTCCCACGGTGGCCAGTCTGGCCATCACCTTCGGCAGCGGGGCAATGACTAATTCCATTGCCGATATAGCGGACAGCGATATTATCTTTGTTATCGGTTCTAATGCCGATACCGGTCATCCGACCATTGGTCTCCGTCTTCATCAGGCCGTGGCCAGGGGGGCAAAACTTATTGTTGTTGATCCTCGTGGTACTGATTTTGCCCGGGAAGCTGATCTCTGGCTGCGGATAAAGCCAGGAACCGATGTTGCCCTGTTAAATGGTCTCTGCCATATAATTATCGAAGAAGGACTCTGGGACAAGGAATATGTCAAAGAGCGGACAGAGAATTTTGAAGAGCTGGAGATTATTTGTAAAAAATATGATCCCATTTATGTTTCCGAGATTACCGGTATAGCTGAGGATCAGTTGCGGAAAGCTGCTCGTCTCTATGCAAGTAGTGGTAAAAAATCCGCTATTTATTACGGCATGGGACTGGCTCATCACGCATCCGGTACTGATAATGTCAAGTCAATTGCCAACCTGGCCATGCTTTGCGGAAAACTTGGTGTTGCCGGTGGTGGGGTAAATCCCCTGCGCGGCCAGAACAATGTTCAGGGTGCCTGTGATATGGGCGCGCTTTTTAACACCTTGCCCGGTTATTCCGGCCTGGCCAACGATGAAATTTTTGCTAAGTACGAGAAGCTCTGGGATGTAAAACTGCCCAGGCGACCAGGCAAGGCTGCCACTGAGGTCTGGGACGATATTATCGATGGTAATATTCGCGCCCTCTATATAATGGGCGAGGATCCTGTGCTGGCTGATCCCAATGCTGGACACGCTGTCAAAGCAATTGAAAAACTTAATTTCATGGTAGTGCAGGATATTTTTCTGACTGATACGGCTAAAATGGCTGATGTTGTTCTGCCTGCTGCCTGTTACGCGGAAAAAGACGGGACTTTTACCTCAACGGAAAGAAGAGTGCAGCGGGTGCGCAAGGCCGTTGAACCGCCGGGTGAGGCCCGGCCCGATTGGAGAATTATCTGTGATCTGGCCCAGAAAATGGGCTATATGATGCGCTATAATTCACCGGAAGAAGTTTTTAATGAGGTTGCTTCGCTGTTGCCTCAATATGGCGGTATTTCCTATCCGCGTATTGAAAAGCTTGGATTGCAATGGCCCTGTCCGGATAAGGATCATCCAGGAACACCTGTATTGCATATAGGCAAATTCACCAGGGGCAGAGGGCTTTTCGTTCCCGAGGAATTTACCGGACCCAAGGAACCGCCGGATAAGGAATATCCAATGCTGTTGACCACGGGCCGGGAATTTTCCCAGTACAATTTCGGCAGCATGACCAGGAAAACGCCCGGGATTGAAGCAATTTGCCCCGAGGCCTTTGCTGAAATTAATCCGGAAGACGGCAAACGGTTGGGAATTAAGGATAAAGTATGGATCAGGCTTACCTCTCGACGGGGTTCAATAAAGATACGGGTCAAAATTACTGAACGTTCCCAGGAGGGAACCGTCTTTGTGCCCTATCATTTTGCCGAGGCTCCGATTAACATGTTGACCTTAAACAGTCTTGACAGGTTATCCCGCAGTCCTGAATACAAGGTATGTGCGGTGAAAATAGAAATATAACTTGTAACTTTCAGCTGCACATCTGAATAGTTACAGGATATATTCTAATCTTGTAAGCGTTCACCAGCACCTCATCTTTGTCCATTTGGGCCTGCTTACATAGCAACAGTATGCGGCGCAGGCCCAACTGAACTAATCTAAGGCACTGGAGAACGCTTACAGACT
>JANTFJ010000099.1 GCA_024763495.1 Desulfobulbaceae bacterium
TTATCGCGAGCGTTGAAACGGGCACATGGCGGCATCCCTGAAATGCTTACAGGCCGTGCCTTCTCAAAAGTCAAGGTGTGGTTTATTGATCGCTATCGAATCGACTATTCGCAGATTTGAGAAGTATAATATGGTGTGGTTAGCGCTTATTCAGGGTTATGTCAGGTTTTACCCCTACCTTAATAGTTACGAATATTTAAAAAAATATGATTGATTTTATTAAATAACTGGTATTAAGTTGAAAATATAAATAAAATCTGAAAAAATATGTAAATATTCTGGTTGGTGGGTAAAAGCTACCCTTCTCTACCCCTTTAAATGGTCGGATTATGTGGGCAATGCCTGCAACCCGGTAAAACTCAAGTCCTCCGGGCGCTGAAACATGGACAAAGCATAACCGTTCACCGGGAGTAAATCTTTGCAATATTTAAGTCTCTGAGCATTTACCAGTGCCTCCGACTCCGTGAGGTGCTGATGAACGCTTACCATTTTTAATTATATAAAATAGGAGCAGCAATGGCCTGGGATGACCAGCAACCCCAATGGGGAAAAAAGAAACGACCGGCAACACCGGAAGAATTTGTTGCCGCGTTATTGAAAAAGATTAAAGACGCTTTTGACGGCGGCGGAAACAGTGGAGGAGGACAGGATAAACCACCGGGGCCTACCCAAGGTACTCCGCCTAACCTGTGGGGCAGTCTCTTGAAGATTGGTGCCATTATCGGGGTCATTTTTTTGATTCAGGTGATTTATTCATCCTTTTATACAATTGAACCAGGAGAAAGAGGGGTTGTTACCCGTTTTGGTAAATTTGTAAAGCTGGCCAATCCCGGCCTGAATTTTAAAATTCCTTTGATCGACGCTGCCATCAAGGTTGATGTTGAAAATGTCCGCAAGCAGGAATTTGGTTTCAGAACTAGAATTCCCGGCCAGAAATCCGTATACGAAAAACGGGGATATGATCATGAATCCCTGATGCTTACCGGCGATAAGAATGTTATTGATGTCCAGTGGATTGTCCAGTATAAAATTCAAGATCCTTTTAATTTTGTTTTTAAGGTTCGTAATGTTGATCAGTCTGTTCGTGATGTTTCAGAGATGGTTATTCGCCGGGTCGTTGGTAATCATGATTTTGATTATGTCCTGAGTAATCGGGAAATTATTGAGGCCTCTACGGCCAGAGAGCTGCAATCGGTTCTTGAAAGCTTTCAAAGCGGGGTTAAAATTGTTACGGTTAAGTTGCAGGATGTAAATCCGCCCGATGCGGTAAAACCGGCTTTCAATGAAGTTAATGAGGCTGATCAGGACATGAAGAGACTGGTCAATGAGGCCGAGGAAACTTATAACCGGGTAATTCCCAGGGCCAGGGGTGATGCTAAAAAAATTCTGGAAGAGTCCCATGGCTATGCTGTGCAGCGAACCAACCTGGCCATGGGAGAAACCAATCGTTTTCTGGCGGTTCTCAAGGAATACAAAAGAGCAAAGGAAGTAACCAGAAAACGTTTATTCCTGGAAACCATGATTGATGTTTTACCCAGGGTAACTGATATTTATATTATTGACAACAAACAGGGGGTGCTTCCCCTGCTCGATCTAAGTGGTAAAGGGCTTGATGCCTCCAAGCTTGTTAAGGGTAAAAAATAAAAGGAGATTATCTTGAACTCATTAGTCAAAACATTTTTCATCGGGCTGTTATTGTTAGGCGTAGTCACGGTGTTGGATGGTTTTTATATGCTTTCCGAAGAACAACAGGCTGTAGTAACTCAATTTGGCAAGCCGGTTGGTAAATCTCATACTGAAGCCGGGCTTCATTTTAAAACCCCATTTATACAGGATGTAACATATTTTGATAAAAGAATCCTGATCTGGGACGGTGATCCCAACCAGATTCCAACCCGTGACAAGACCTTTGTTTATCTTGACACAACGGCCCGTTGGAAAATTTCTGATCCCCTGGTTTTTCTCCAGGCAGTGAACAACACAACCAGGGCTCAAACTATTCTCGATGATATTATTGACAGTACAGTACGGGATATGGTCAACAAGAATAACCTGGTGGAGATTATTCGTAGTTCAGATTGGAACCAGAGTGAGTTCGGCAACGATGTTGCGGCTAAACAGAAGGAGGAAACCATTAAGCTTGGCCGTGATAAAATGGATGATTTAATTTTTGCAACAGCCTCAAAATTGACCCCGAAATATGGTATTGAACTGATTGATGTCATGTTTAAACGGGTAAATTATATTGAAAGCGTCCGCCGTAAGGTTTATGAACGGATGATTTCCGAGCGGAAAAGGATTGCGGCGGAAAAAAGGGCCATGGGCGAAGGCCAGAAGGCGGAAATACTGGGAAAGGTTGATCGACAGTTAAAGGAAATTACCTCCAAGGCCAGTCGTGAGGCCGAGGAGATCAAGGGTAAGGCTGATGCCAAGGCCGCTCAGATTTATGCTGATGCCTATAATAAAGATCCTGATTTTTATGCTTTCAGCAAGAGCCTGGAGTCCTATGGCAAGACTGTGGGTAAAAATACCCGTTTGATTATTTCTTCTGATTCTGAGTTTTATAAATATATCGGAGCAAAATAGCCGGTTGTCCAATACATGAGAGGATAGCGTTCAATAAAGTACACCCGGCCATAACTATAAGGGATTCAGGAACATCGCTATCTGCGTGCTTCACGCCCCGCGATAATATATCGGTATGTCAGGGGGGTGAAGCGCGCCCCTGGCGGTGTTCATGGAGAGCTTACCTCTATCATGCCTTTATATCTACGATCGACACAGCTGCTTTGCCTGCTTTTTTTCCCAGTTTTTCCTTAAGTTCCTTCATGAGGGAATTTTCCGCCTGTCGGCAGGATAAGGTTACCGGCTGGTAGCCCAGTTTGATTAAAATTTCTGTTAAGTTGGGCAGGGACAGGTTGAAATGGCTGACTACCTCCGGGGAAGAGCAGAAAAATCGTCCCTGCAGGCTTTGTTCTCCCACCAGGAGTTGACAGTGGACTTCCTTTATTCTGCTCATATCCAGAAAAAAATTCAGTTGATAGTTTTTGGCTTTATCAGCGCTCCCGACCATATTTTCATAATTGAACATCCATTGTCCCCAGCCATTTTCGCCGGCAAAAAAACAGGGATATAAAAAGAAATTATTCTGGTTTGACGTGCCTGGCTGTTGGTTGAGATCGTGAATGATTTCCAGATATTCAGTCAGCTTTTTCAGGCTGGCCATGTCACCTGATGACATGGGGTGGTGTTGATCCAGTTTGTCGAGCAGGTTATTAAACTGCTCCAATAACGGCAGGGACGGGGGGTTGGTTCGATTCGCTGAGTTCAGGAAATGCAACAGTTTGATTAATTTTTCCGGCGAGGCATTGCCGTCAATAATAATCCGGCTGAAAATTTGTAGAAAATTTAATTCCGGCGAAATTTGTTCAAGCTGGCCGCCAGAAAATTTATTAAGCAGATCAAGGGAATTGTTCAGGTCACTGCCTGAACTGAGAATAAATTTAAGAAATTGCTGGACTGCCCCTTTTTTCTGAGCCAGGCTGAGGATAGGGGTTTCTCCACCTTGTTTGACCTCCAGCCAGAGTGTTGTTTTGTCAAGAGGGGTCTGGGAAAAAGCGCTGATCTGCTGACCGTCGATGTCAAGGATAATTTTGCCGTTTGATAGATAGTCAAGCACGGTTGCCTTTAAAAGACGTCCGGGCAGGAGTTCAAGTTTTTGCGGTTCCCTGCCCGATACATCCACGGGCTGTTCAACAGGTTTTATCTGTTTTATGTGTAAAAGGTTATTTATCTGCAAAGGTAACTGCTCACAGGGCACCGAATTTTTCCGCCATCAGCCCGGCTTACGTATGGCTATTATGTAATCGTTCACCAGGGCAGATTTTTTTCGGTAAACTCCACCCCTGTAAGCGTTTACCAGTGCCTTATATTCGTTCATTTTAAATCAACAGACTCAGTTATGGGGTTGTCGCCGCCTGGGTGTATTTTGTTGAGTGCTGTCAATAGATGAATGTTTTTCAGCCTTCAGCAAGCGGCAGGATGACATCAACCTCCAGGCCCATGTCAAGCCGATGCAGGCTAAAAGATCCGCCGTGGCTGACCACCAGTCTTTCGACCATGGTAAGCCCCATCCCTGTCCCGTATGTTTTAGTCGTGAAAAATGGATCTTTAACTTTATGGACATGGTATTCAGATAGACCGTGACCAGTATCTCTAATGGTGATGTTTACCCTGTCAGTCAAAGTCTCTGCATTGACTGTCAGCTTGCCGCCATTGATCATGGCTTCAATGGCGTTAAGGAAGATGTGGATAAATATCTGGCTGATTTTGCGGCTGTCCATGTTGATAATCGGATCAGGCTCAGGCAGGTTTACCTCCCAGGTAATGTTATTTTTTATCATTGAATTATGGAGCAGGTGCAGAGAGCGTTTGATCACTGGATAGAGAGGTTTGTTTTTTTTATCCAGATAAACATTGTTGACAAAATCAAAAAGCTCTTCCAGGGTTTTTTCCAGCCGGTCAGTCTCTTTAATAATTACATCAAGATATTTTTTCAGTTCAGGCTCTTTGTTTTTCCGGGCCAGTATTCGCGAAATGCCTCCAATAGAAGTGATGGGATTACGAATAACATGAACCATCTGAGCCGACATCTGGCCCAGAGCGGAATAGCGTTCCGCCTCAACCAGCAGATCTTTGTTTTTTTCAAGTTCATAGTTGAGGCTTTCAAGTTCCCCGATGGTCATCTGCATATCCATATAAAGATGACTATGCTCAATTGCCAGGCTGGCCTGGCTGGCCAACAGCTCCAGGGCGCTTATATGACCGGACTGTATAGGTTTTCCGGTTATATAGTTGTCAGCGATTATAACCCCCAGGGTGCGACCGGGGGAATAAAGCGGCACAATAACGAAGCTGTCTTCATCAAGCAGTTTTAACAGTTCCGGGGGTACCGGCACTGAACTGCGGCCCTGGCTGACCTGAATGCTTTTACGCTGCTGAGCCGCCTGAATGAGGATATTGTCAGTGTCGCTGACCGGCACCCGTAATTCTTTGATGATCCGGCTGACCTCGTTGTCTGCAGTTGTACATGAAGGAAGATTTTTAACAATATCGATAAATTGTAATTTTTTCTCCTGCATTTCCGCCCAGAGTTTGTTGGCCTCTTCCCGGCAGTTCGGGCCAATGCTCAGCCGTCCTTGAAGATATTCTTCCTTTTCATCGAACATGGCAAGAAAAGCGCGGTTAAAGCGCAGTCCTTCTTCTGCGGTTATCCCTACCAGAATTACCTTGAGGATTTCATCAAGGGCATTGGTGCTGAGGTAAACTGAATTCATTTTCAGCGAAAGCTGGTGAAGAAGTTCGATACGGAACTGAGCCAGTTCCAGATCGCTCTGGTACCGGCGGTTTTCCAGAATCAGGTAACGTTTTTCAAGAGCTTTCTGGACAACATGAAGAATTTCATTAAATTGGACGGGCTTGGAGATATAATCATCTGCACCGGCGCGAATACAATCAATGGCCACATTAATGTCAGCCACCCCGGACAGCATGACAATGGCCAGATCAGGATATTCAGCGCGCAGGACAGGAACCAGTTCAGAACCATTGGCGTCCGGCAGGTTGATGTCGAGCAAAACCAGGGCCACTTTGCGCTCGGCCAGAATGTTTTTCAGGCCCTCGGCATTAATAGATTCTTCCACCGGATAACTGCGGTCGGCAAAATATATTGCCAGCGGTTCACGGATGGCATCGTCATCATCAACAATGATCAGAATTTCATCCGGGGCCAGGATTTGTTCCGGGTTTAAAGAAATATGAGGGCGAAGGCCGGTGAGCGGAGCTATCATTATAATTAATATAGGTAACTACTCATGGGGTAAGCGTCTTAACGTAAATATTCGGGTTGTGGGTAAAAGCTACCCTTCTCTATCCCTTTAAATGTTCGGCTAGCACCCCACCTTCGTCCGTTTCGGCGTGTTCACATAGTATACTATAGTGAACACGCCGAAACGAACAAATCTGGGGTGCTAGGAGGCTGTCCGAGAATAGCGAACCTACTGCAAAATCGGATAAATTGGCCCATTTTTCCGCTAATTTTTTTTAAATAGCGCTGCTATTCGCAGAAAATGACCGAAAAAATGGTCTCAATTCTCCAATTTTTCGCTACAGCTTCTATTCTTGGACAGCCTCCTAGCCGAACATTTACGTCTTAACTTCGCTAACCCCTGTAATTGTAACTGGTTACAGGGTGCCGTAGATTTTCGTGATCAGGAGCGTACTTGTGCTGCTCGAGCAGGCCTTAATGGGCGAAGAGGTAAGCGTAGACTCCGTCGGATAATAATAACAGGATACAATATCTTCAATGGTGCGTAAATTTATATCTTATGTCAATAGAAAATAAAAAACGCATTTCCGCTGATAAGGCGAAAATGCGTTTTTGTTTTTCAGTAAGCCGTTTTTGCTTGATACTGAAAACTTTTACATTTCAATAATCAGCTTGTTGGCATCTTCGTTCCAGTCAACAATCAGATACCACATGATCATGATAAAGGCGATAAGAATAAGAGTGCCGCCATAGCCCAGAAAGGTATCAGGCATGAAAATCGCTTTACCAAGGTAGCCGTCAGCTTCAAAATCATTATCCCTGAACCAGGCAGTCATGATAGAATTAGAAACGCCGAAAACAACAGCGGTCAGCCACAGCTTGATCTGGCCTTCGCCAACCCGCCACAGGGTACCGGAACCACAGCCGCCGGCCAGCATTGCGCCGAAACCGAAAATAGTGCCGCCGACAACACCGCCCCAGCCGAAAGTAGCACGGACGTAATTAATTGGAGCCAGTACAGCATCACCATCGGCCCGCATGGGAACAGAATATTTTAAAACAGTCGCGCCCACCGCAACAATAAATATGCTCAAGGCAACTGATTTTGCCAGGGTACAGTCACCTGTCATGTGAGGTTCACGAAATCCTTGAACCATGCACCAGCGGCCCCGCTGCATGGTATAGCCCAGCCCGGCGGAAATAATCAGGATACCGGAAAGAGAATTAATATAATCACTGTCTTCATTACCGGCATATATATAAGCGCCGACGATAAGGGCGATAAGACCGACAAAACCCAACAGCCCACGTAACCCATTAGGTAAGTCAATGGTAAATGCTCCACCACTGCCCCAGGTGATATGTTCCATTTCCCAGTAAATGTATTTCAGTCCGGCAAGAACTCCGATTACCAGGCCGAACCACATGGTAAAACCGTTGGCAGCCAGGTTACCGATGGCATTGTACATACCGCCGACATTACAACCACCAGCCAGGGTAGAACCTACACCCATCAATATTCCGGCAGCAAACCCTTTACAGAGTTCAAGAAAAGGTGGGAAACGAAAAGCAAAATCATTGCCGAGACACGCGGAAACAAAAGCACCGCCGACAAAACCAACACCAATTACCGAACCGGAATTAACCAGCCAGGCCTTGGGGGCCTCCTCATAAAATTCAAATATGCCGACATCAGAGCCGATAATATTGGTGATTCCGTACATAATCCAGTCGCCCCAGTTTCTCAGGGCTCCAACCGCACCCCAGGGGCGCCACCAGGCCATAATCATTACACTGAGCAGTCCAACAATAATGCCGGCCACTGTCGCGTTCCACTCTGACTGGCACAGCGCCTTGTACAGATTTTTGACTTTTTGTCCAAAAATGCTTTCTTCACTCATAAATTTCTCTCCCGTCGTTTTCCGGTTGATCATAGGTAATTGTTGTGAGGCTTTCCCGCTTGAGCCTGATTACCTTATGTTCAAGCCATTAAAATTATTCAGCTTTCATTAAGTATGTTAAATTTTGACTCCCCTGTTAGGATGGTTGAGAATAGTATTTTTTCATATAAAGTAGTTTTGAAAAAATATCATCGAATAACATCCTTGATGTCATACTTTTGAAAACCGCTAAGATCAAAAATATAAAATAATAATGTATCTATATCAGTGAGAGCAGCAATTTTTTCTAAACGCTGAACTGTTACAAAAAATAACTGGACAGCCTCTGAGATGCTGAAAATAAGTTGCCACCAGAAGATCACTGGTCAGTCTTCCAGATAAAAAAATAGATACTGTTGAATAATTACAAAATTAGAAAATTTTTCATCATTTACTAATCCATTGATTGTTTGTCAAGCGTGTTTAGTCCGTTTATTGAATTGAAATAGGAAGGAAAAACAGCAATATATCTGTCAACTAGCTGATAAATCAAATTTTTTTGCTTATAGACGCTTATTTTTTATTCGTTGGCTGATGAAATGTTATCTTTCTGGTAACTATTCGGTTAGGGGTAAAAACTGCCACAACCACAATCTTATAAATATTCAGCTGCACTTCATCTGCACTTCATCTGCACGCGATAAGTCTGTCTTACATAGCATTAGTATGCGAAGTTTATGCCCGAAGTATGGGTGCCAGCCTTATCACGCACAGCTAAA
>JANTFJ010000100.1 GCA_024763495.1 Desulfobulbaceae bacterium
CAAGTTAGACACTGGTACTTTATCTACCAGATGTCGTTTTAAAATAGAAACTTTTTCTTCAGCTGTGTAATTGTTACGTCTTCTTTTCATGTAATTTTCCTCCGTATGAGTAAACTAACTCAAACGATGGAAAATTCCAATTCACGCTGAACCATTACAGCCGAATCCAGATGACAATTTTAGAACGGAGCAGTAACAACGGGTCTGTTGACCCGTATCCGGACTTTCAGTCCTTGGTTTTAACCCACCGGCTTTTAGCCGATGGTTGTTAAGTTGTTTGCAAGAGTTACTCTCGTTTACTCCGCGCCCACGTATCGTTAGAGGAAGTCATGAAAACAATCGTATTGACCGTGGTATTTTTTTTAACCGGTTGCTCTATGCAGCCGGTGCATTATTATGGAACTGAAGGGATGGATGAAAAAGTTTTATCCTCTGTTTCATACAGGGCTAACGAGATAATTATTTTGGAAGTCGATGACGAGAAGTATCCGGGAAAGGTAGAGGAATTTGTATACCTTAAACCAGGAATTCATAAATTTAACGCAAAGTTAAGTTGGACGGACCTAATTCCTGTTTCCGGTATCTATTTGTCAAAAGTTACAAACTCAAGCAATGTTAGGGTAAGGTGCTTGGATATGAAGCCGGGTCACAAATATTATTTGTATGCTCGAGATCCAGGACCTGATTGGCGACTTGTTTATCACGACGAGACAAACTCCCCTTATAGTTTACATTATGACGCGATACCGGTGCCTATGTGTAACTGAGGGAACAAAAGCGGAAAATACAATAGGGTACGAAGTGGGTCTTGCCCCATGCCCCCATATAGAATTCGGCTTGCCTAACACGACGCTCCAGTGGACCCCAGTGCCGCCGCGATTTTTTTCGTGTATTTCGAGCTTATGAGTGGGCGGCACTGGGTCCACTGAGCTTGGCGTTGGCCTCAACAATAAACTTCGGAGAACAAAATGCAAACAATCCCCTTTGACATCTTTCAACTGTTAAAAAAAGTCAAAGCAAATCATTTTGTTATTCCACAATTTCAGAGAGATTTTACTTGGAAAGATGGGCAATATAAGCTTCTTATTGATTCAATTGCGAGGGGATATCCAATTGGGTCACTATTATTGCTTGGAAAAAACGATGCAATACCCCTAAAATGTCGCCCTCTTGATGCTCGTTATCCCCCTGTGGATAATAATTTTGATGATGTAGCAGCTGACATTGAACCAAATCCAGATACTTATTATGTTTTAGATGGCCAACAAAGACTTACCTCTGTTGCGTTGCAAGCCCCTAGTCACAATCCGTTGCAAATTCCGTGGCATAGCGAGTCTGGAATATGGCAGAAACTGACCGTTCTGTTCCGAGTGTACCCCCCCCCTGTCTTCGAGAACGGAACAATTTGCAGGTACTTACAATATACTAAAAATACTGGCTAAAAGAAAAAAGAAGGTATCCGAAAGCAAAATTTATGCCAATAAGTGGCCTGCACATGGAACGTGCAACAAGAATACGATATCTCTGACAATGGGTGTGCAACGTAACAATTGCGATGATTGGAGGATATCTTAATCGCAAAAATGATTCGCCACCAGGGCACCAGATCTTATGGCATGGTTATCATGAATTTCAATATATGTGTCAAGGATTTGCATTGTTGGATGAAGATGCCGAATGATTCAGTGGGATTTGTGGGTAATAGGCAGTACTAGGAGCACGTCAAATAATGCCCTTTTTTGCAAAAAACAAATTTTAAAGAAAACAACTTGCTACCATAAATGCTTGACTTTAAATAAAAGGTGATGATATAGATTATAATCTTCAATATTATTTATACAAAAACAGGAGTAAATTATATGAATCATTTTGATAAAGTAAAGATGTATCTTGCCGATTTAGGGATTCCTGTAGTAAATGAAGTACTTAATGAAGAACTGGTAATTGTTAGAGATCAATCACAGGGACTGAACAATCTGGTTATCGATTGTGAAGACCCTGTTCTTATTATGGAACAATTTATTTTTAAATTTTCCACCCCTCCCTCAAGCAATGTATTACTCAGGCTCCTGCAGATTAATCGTGAGCTTGTCCATGGTGCCTTTGTCGTCGATAACACCGGTAGTAAAGTGATTTTTCGTGACACTTTACAACTCAGCAACCTTGACAGAAATGAGCTTGAAGGATCAATTAACGCCCTTAGCCTTGCTATGGCAGAGTATTCTCCAGAATTGATATCTTTTGCTAACAATTAATCCAGATAAACTAGGAAAAATCTCTAAAATACCAGGGCTTTCTTTGTTGCTCATTATTAAGGATATATACGGTTTAGTATAGTTATAAGTCCATGTTGCAAAAGATGTCTCAAATTTTTATTGTAATTTTCTGGAATAAGGTAATAAAACCTCAGCCCAAAAAATGGTTAGATAAATTTTCAGAACCAGTTATATAAGGAGAAATATATGTTAGGCGCATTTAAAAGATTATTCAAAGTAGCGGAAGCTGAGACTCATTCCGCTATTGATAAGCTGGAAGACCCTATCAAGCAAACCGAACAGGGAATCCGTGATTTAAAAAAAGATCTTGCGGCCAGCTTGAAAAGTCTTGCCGAAATCAAGGCTGTAGCCATCCGTTTGCGCAAAGAGTTAGCAGAGAAAAAAGAGACAGCGACTGATTATGAGAAAAAAGCCATGCTTTTAATTGAGAAAGCTCAAAATGGCAAACTAGATGAAGCTGAAGCTGACCGTCTTGCCACTGAGGCCTTAAGTAAGCGGGATCAAGCTGCAAAACTTGCGATATCCATATCTCAGGATCTGGCAAATCAAGAGAACTTATCGAATAAACTTGGAGGCAATACACAAGCCTTGAAAAATCAAATTTCTACCTGGGAAAACGAACTGACAACCCTGAAAGGACGGGCGAAAGTTGCTTCTGCTACGAAAAAACTAAATAAGCAACTTGCTCAGATTGATTCCAGCAGCACCATCTCCATGCTTGAACGTATGAAAGATAAGGTGCAGGAAGATGAAAGTTTGGCCCAGTCTTATGGGGAACTTGCCTCAGTGGAAACTGACATAGACAGCGAAATAAACAAAGCACTGGCGGGAGAAAGCTCAGGAGATAAAGTCTCAGGTTCTCTGAGTGAATTAAAAGATAGAATGCAAGGTAACGACAATTAACACAATTCAATTGATGAGGTACAGATGTAATATCTTCAAAAATTATGATAAATGGTGTGTAAAACCCAAAATACTTGCAGGGAAAAAATAATCCAAAAAATTAATACATCCCTTGCATGGGTATGCTCATATAAATTTTGAAAATGTTATCTGTATATTTTAAAATGTGGCAATTCTTAAAAAAAAAAATAAAGTCCGAAAATTCCGTAGCCGAACCGATCACTGATTTAAAAATTGAAAATGTTAGGCCAGGAGCTGTATTTGAATTGTCTAATATTGGTTCAGATATGGAAGACTTCACCCTAACTGTCCTTGCAATGCATGTTTATCGCCAAGGGAACTTTATCTGGCATGAACTTGAATGTGATCGTGGCGGAGAAAAAATCTGGCTGGATATTGAGCAGGATGACGAGTTGGAAGTTTCAATTGGCTTAAGACGTCTGGATTTACACGATATTGGTCTTACCGAGGAAAACCTTGCTAAAATAGAGAAAAATAAAAAGGGCTCACTGCTGTTTGAGTCAGTAGAATATAAACTTGCGGAAACCGGAAAGTGTCAATTTCTGCGTAATGGCAATGAAGCACACAGTGAATCTCTCACCTATTGGGATTTTGATTCTGAATCCGACAAATCCATCGGCATAGAATTATGGGAAGATAAATCTTTTACCGTTACATGCAGTGTTGCCATTAAACCATCACAAGTGATGGTTTACAGTACGAATTAACACTTCCACCCAACCATTGACCAGAGAAAATCATGGACTCTATTAAAACAGATATTAGCAGTGGTCTTATTTTTCTTCTTATCACCGTTGTTCTTTTTTTATTTGCCAAAGTTATAAAAGATTTATCAACTCCTTATTCTATAAATGAAGAATTACGAACAGGCAACGATGCCGCTGCCTGTAGCCTGGCTGGCTATTTCTGCGCAACAATATTTATTTTGCTTGGGGCAATTCTTGGCCCAAGTCAGGGATTGAGGCAGGATATTATATGTTTTATCGGTTACGGTTTTCTTGGCATTGTATTGTTGAATATTTCCCGTCTTATTAATGACAAGATTATTTTATATCAGTTTTCAAATGTGAAGGAAATTATTGAGGATCGTAATGCCGGAACAGGGGCTGTGGAGTTTGGTTCATACATAGCTTCCGGTTTAGTTGTTGCTGGTTCCATCCATGGCGAAGGAGGTGGGGTCACTACCGCCCTGGTGTTTTTTCTACTCAGTCAACTTGTTTTGATTATCTTTTCCTGGCTATACAATCGACTTACTCCCTTTGATGTCCATGCTGAAATTGAAAGAGATAATATAGCAGCCGGAGTGGCCTTTGGCGGTAGTCTGGTTGCATTGGGTGTAATTCTTCTCAAAGGGGCCGTGGGTAATTTTATCAGCTGGCAATACAACCTGACCAACTTTGCAATCTGCGTTATATCCGGCCTCATTTTATTGCCGCTTATCCGTTTATTTTTTGATAAGCTTATTTTACCTGGGACAAATTTGAATTACGAAATAAGCCATGATCAGAATCTCGGTCTGGGCATCCTTGAAATGATTATTGCCATCCTGTTTGCGGTTGTGATCTTTTTTGTATTTGATTTTCACATTTCTCAATAAAAATCGGAGGCTAACCATGTTAAAATCAATATCCTCTGTTGATAAATATCTGCCCAAACATTCTTCGCCAGCGGATATACTTGTTTTCGTAATATTTATTTATGCTCTCATTTGTGCGGCCACTGCAGCTTTTTTCAACACAAGTAGTCCTGGTCAAACAATAAGTAAGTCTGTACAGATTCCCGGTGGAACAGTCGGACCTCTTAAGATTGAAAAGGATAATACTGTCTACGATATTACCCTACAACAAAATGTTTCAATATCAGGGGATTGGAGTGGATTGGACGTAGAGGTTCTCAATGAAAAGAAACAAACTCTGTTTGGCTTTAGCGACGAACTTTGGGCCGAAAGCGGCTATGACTCTGACGGCAGCTGGTATGAGAACAAGACGAGATTTCACATGAAGATTACCTTCAAGAAAGCCGGTATTTATTATCTGGCTATCAGCAATGAGATGAATAAAAACAGCAGAGCAGGAAAATCTATTCATGTAGAAGCCAAACCTAAAAACGGTAGCGCTATGTTTCATTATTATTTAGCAATTATAAGTATGATTGCTACTATTATTATCTTTCAATTTAGTTCTTATAAACAGAAGTCTAAAGTTTAGGGTAAGTAATGAAAAAATCTTCTTTGCTCAGAAATCAACGTGGTTCCGTTGTAATAATTGTAGTTGCCATACTTGTATGTATCTATATTTTCGGTTTTTTCATTTCCAGACAGGGATGGGGCTATACCGGATACTACGGCTATCACCATGGCCCTTCTTTTTGGTATTTTGGAGGGCCTAATTATTATCGTGGAGCTAGTGTCCGCTCCGGCAGTGTCAGTGGCCCAAGCCATGTAGGTGGTGGCCTTAGTGGCGGAAAATAAATCAAAACCGGCATCACTTGAAACAACCGTGCTGCTTTTATCGGTTTTTATTGTTGGACTCTGTACCATTGTTTTTGAATTACTCATTGGTAGTGTATCGTCTTATTTTCTTGGTGATTCGATTAAACAGTTTTCCCTTACCATTGGCCTAACCATGTCTGCCATGGGCCTTGGCACTCTTTTATCCCGTCTGGTAAATAATCATTTAATATCGTGGTTTATTGGAGTTGAAATTCTCCTCGGATTTATTGGTGGTCTCAGCGTACCTTTGCTTTTTGCCGCCTATGCAACCGCTGATTTGTATTATCCGGTAATGCTGTTGCTGATTTGGGCAATCGGCACCTTAATTGGTTTGGAAATTCCCCTACTGACCAGAATTATGGATAAGCATTATTCTTTGCGTTTAAATATTTCCAATGTTCTTTCACTGGATTATTTTGGTGCCTTGGCGGCCACCCTACTATTCCCCTTTTGCATGCTACCTTTTCTGGGTATTTTAAAGAGTTCATTAATAACAGGAGGGGCCAATGTTTTAGTGGGTGTGGTAAATTTATGGCTCTTCAGGGACAAATTACCTAAGCAAATTATACCACATCTTAGAGGGGCATCTGTTGCCGTTGTCCTACTGCTTTTAGTGGCAATTGTCGGTTCCGCACGCCTTACTCATATCTGGGAAAATCAGATGTACAATGACCGGGTTATTTATTCCAGCCAATCCGCCTACCAAAAAATTATTTTAACCAAAAGAAAAGATGACTTACGACTATTCCTTGATGGTAATCTTCAATTTTCTTCAGTTGATGAATACAGGTACCATGAATCACTTATTCATATTCCCATGTCTTTAACACCGTTCCATGAAAATATTCTTATTTTGGGTGGCGGAGATGGTCTTGGGGTCAGGGAATTATTAAAATATACTGATATTAAGACAATTACTCTGGTTGACCTTGACCCCGCTATTACAGATTTAGCCCAAAACCAACCACTGTTAAAAAAAATAAATAATAATAGCCTGTCTGACCCAAAAGTTACTGTAATTAATGAAGATGGATTTTCTTTTCTTGAGCAAAACACCATTTTTTTTGACCTTATTATTGCGGATTTACCCGACCCGAAGAATCCGTCACTGGCCAGGTTATACAGCACTGATTTTTACAGGTTAATTCGAAGTCGCCTCAGCAAATATGGCCTTTTTGTTACCCAAGCTACCAGTCCTTTTTTTGCTACCAAGGCCTTTTGGTCTATTGAAAAAAGTTTGCAGGCCGCAGAATTTAAGACGACGTTACCTTATCATGCTCATGTTCCTTCTTTTGGTGATTGGGGTTACATACTGGCCGGTAACATTCCTCTTGCGCCAGAAAAAGTTACAATTTCAGTTCCAACCATTTTTCTTAGTAAGAATATCCTCCCCGGTTTATTTGCATTTTCAAAAGACATTCGTGTTGATGATATTAAACCAAGCTCGTTAGATTCACCAATCCTTTTAAGTTACTATCTACAGGGTTGGAAGCATTGGAACTGATATGAACTTTTACGGACCAGAAAAACGACTTGAGGTACAGATTCGGGAAAACACGCTTGATTTACGCGATTTACCCGACAACTTCTGGCAGAAATTGGTCAGGGCTGCAGGGACAAATATCGTCGATAAACAGGTAACAGATGTTGTTATTTCCTTTATTTTGTCAGAGTCAAGCTTGTTTGTCTGGAGTAACCGTCTGGTACTTCTTACCTGCGGCAACACATATCCTTTTGCTGCTGTATCGATGTTGCTTGAAAAAATTGCAGCCGCTGATATTATTTTTTGGCGATGTGAACAAAAAGGTACTGCCAACTGGCCATTAAATGAAAAGGAATTCTATACTTTTTCTCAAGGGATAAAAAAATCATTCCCCCAATTACACTACCAAAACATTATCAATGAAACAGGGGATACTATTTTATTTTGCCAGGCAGGCCATACAGAAAATGATTCGACAAAAAACATAAACCAGTTTCTATTGCAGGGATTGAACTGTCATCCTAACAATGACATTTGTTTTACCGCAAAAGAGCACCCTTCAAACAGACCCGTTATTTTAAGACAAATTTTCCCGGAAGCACTTCACCATTATCATAATTTCTCTCCTTGCGGTTACTCTGAAAACGGCTTGCTCGGCAATGGTTATTATGCTCTACATATTACTCCGGAAAAAGAGCATTCTTATGTAGGGTTTGATACTGATTTGGATTTACATGAACATCAATATCTGCTGGAACATCTGCTGACGATCTTTAAACCTTCGACCATGTCGGTAATTTCTTTTTCTGACAAAAAAACACTTCAATCAAAAATTACAGAATATCGTTTAACTGGGCAGCAAAGCGAATTGTCAGCCCATATCACCAGTTTTTCGGTGTTATGATTTCTGTATATTTTGATCTGCACCGGTGCGCTTAACAGCAAAAGCAGCAGGCTAGATGATAAGAAATCGTTTTTCAGCATCCTGCTGAAAAGCGGGTACAACAAGAGATGATCCTCAACAATCACGTCTATTATTTAACCTAAGGGCCCGGCAAGAAATAACTTGGACTTATTTTTTTGTAATCAATTTGGGTAAAGAGTGTAATTCCACGATGGATTGATTTCGTGGCGTTTTATGTTTAACATGACTTCAAGTCATCCTTTGACGCCTTAATATTTTTTTATATTTTTTATCAACCAACATTGCATCCACCTTAAGTCCGGTTGTTGTTTTGGTGCTCTGGGTATACTTTAAAACAGTTTCATAATCTCT
>JANTFJ010000101.1 GCA_024763495.1 Desulfobulbaceae bacterium
GGTTAATTCTCACCTGTGTGTCATTATGCATGTCTTTCATACTATCTCAAAAAGTGCGTCCCATCAATGGTTTTTCCGCGTAGCGGTTCAGTTCAACTTGTTTATCTCCAATCTGGCTAATTACCAGACTAAATATCTTCTGTTAAAATTTGAATTTCAGTAATTTTATTCATACAATTACTACATTAACAGTTAGTTATACCTATCATCCGTAATATTGCAATGTTTTTTGTTTTCAAAAAATAAAAAAATATCGTGATATTTTTTTAGTATAATTAAGTAATTTTAATATAGTTATTATGCTAAGTATGCATAATAACTATAAGCAGGATAGGTGCTTTTCCGTAAACTATTTTGGCCGCCTATCACAATCCTATGTAACCTATTAAAAATAATGTATAATTGAATAGACATTATCATGCTTCGATGACTTTTTGTTAAATGCTCAATGAGGCAGACAGGCGGAGAAAAATATTTTAACTACCGAACCCTATGTTAAGAAATGTTGTTCGTACGCGGATGAAGTACAGCTGAATAGTAGTGCTCTCATGGCACCGAACGGAGTCGGAATTTACGCCCTGTTTTTAAGGGTGCTTACCTCTTGCCGACGTCCTGAAGTTTGATCAGGTAAAAACCGCTACCGCCGACAATAAAGTGAATCAGCCAGGAGGCTGCTATTGGATTAATATAGGCGGCATTAGTCATGGCCTGGTTGGCGCTCCACAACCCCCAGGCGGCAAATGCCAGGCCGGAACTTATGGGCACGGCCATGAGCAGGTCATGCCCCCAGTTATAGTGGACAATTATTACTACAGGAATTCCCAGCAGGACCAGGGGAATTCCCAGGAAGAGATAAGATAACCGTCGGTTAAGTTCAATCCAGTTTTTAAGGTCACCATTATGCCGGTCTTTGATTGCGGTAATTGTCAGGCGGCCAAGGGAAAGTTCAGTCACTTTATATGACGGTATAAAAAAATCTTTAAGAGGATCAGGGAGTTTGATGCTTGTCTCTTTGAAATTTTCGATATTTATTTTGTTCTCTTTTGTCGGGCGGAATATCTGTCCCTCTGCAAGTCGCCATTTGTCCTGCCAGAAAGCTTTTTTTGCTGTAATAAAAAGATTGACCGTATAGTTTTTATCGGTAGCAAGGTATTTGAAATCAATAAACCTGTTTTGTGCCGGATCAGGCCGAATAAATGAATAAATTCCTTTACTGCCTCTATAGTAAATCCGGCCATTTCTGACAATGCCGGAATGCATCTCCTGGCGTACCTCCTCATGCCAGATGCGGTTAATTACCGAGGTTGTAACCGGAAGCAGCCACTGGGCAGCGGCCAGGGAAATAAAGGTAAAGAAAAAAGCGGCCTTTAAGAGCGGTTTAATTATCCTCCAGAATGAAATTCCCCCGGCTTTCAGGGCTGTCATTTCCCGGCTGTGGTTTAAGATTCCGATGGTGATAATGCCGGCCAGCATAATAGATAACGGGCTAAGTTCATTGTATATTGTCGGAGTCTTGTAGATAAAATATTTAAGCGTCAGGCCAACTGACTTGTGAGCCTCATGAAAATTGTCAATTCGTTCAAATAAATCAATGAGCAGGTAAATGCTGATAAGACCGCCACAGACCAGGAAAAAGTTGCGGCTGAATTGTTTATAGAGATAGCGGTCGAGAATGGTCATGATTTTTTCCGGTCGAGGCTGGGAAGATGATTACTGATGCCTTGAATGATATTCATGCCGCTTTCCAGCAGAAATGACCTTTTTTCTTTCATAGTTATATAAAAAACGTAAATGGTAAAAATACTGAAAATGGTATTCGGCATCCACATGCTCAGTCCAACTGGTAGAATTTTTTCTTCGGCCAGGTATATGGAGGCGGTCAGTGCCACATAAAAGCCGACAAAGAATAAAATTCCCAGGGGAAGTCCGACAGCCCTTTGGCCGGGGATGTTGCGTAAGGCGAGAGGCAGGCCGAGAATTGAGAGAATAAGAGCAGCTATTGGCAGAACCAGCCGATAATGGTATTCAATAAGGTATGAAATTCGCTGTCTGGAGTCTGGCCCTGCGGATGCGGCCTGGTTGAGTAATTCCGGCAGGCTCATGGATGTTTTATCCATGGATTCTATTGTTTGCTGGTTTTCCACCGGGATACTGAGAGAATATTCTCTAAATTTAATCATTAATGATTTGTTACCTCTGGCCTGGTGGATTTCTCCATTTTCCAGGGTTAGAATCATCAGCATTCTTTCTATTTGTGAATAAAGACGGCCTGATTGGGCCGATACAGTAAGCGGTGTTTTCGGATCGCTGGTGTCGGAGACGTAAACCCCGCGCCATTCCCTGGTTTTGGGATCAATTTTATCAACATAGATAACCGCGTCTTTAAGGCCGTCGCTGAAATTTTTTTCTCGCATTCCCCGGTGAATTTTTTCTTTGGCAAGAGTAAGATAGAGTTTTTTCATGGCGATTTCACTCTTGGGGATCAGCACTATTGAACAAAACGCGGTCAGCAGAGCGGATATCAGGCCGACAATTATGACAGCGGGAAGTATTTTGCTTAAACCTACTCCGCCGGCTTTTAAGGCAAGAATTTCGTTATCATTGACAAGTCCGGTAAAGCAGAGGATAATTCCCAGCATGCTGGCCATGGGAATTGAAAAAATTAGAAGTTTAGGCGCCATATAAGCGCAGAGGCGGATAAAATCGTTGAAGCCCACGCCCAGCTTAAGGATAATATTCAGCAGCGGAATGAGGCGTCCGAGAAACAGGATGGCGGTCATTATAGCCAGGCTGGCAAAAAATGGGGCCAGGGTAGAGCGGATAAGATATTTGTAAAGAGTATATGGCATGTTTATTCAGCAATGCCGAAATGTTGCTGAGCCAGATAAAATCCGGCAAAAACCAGTAATATTCCGCTGATATTGCTGGCTGCCACATAGATCAGGGCTGGTTTCCACTGGCCTATTTTGAAGAGCTGCATTGCCTCCCTGGCAAAGGTTGAAAAGGTGGTAAAGCCGCCGAGAAAACCGGTAAAGATGAAGACTCGCCAGGTCGGGGTGAGACGGCTGCCTTCAAAGAATCCCCACAGAAAGCCGATCAGAAATGAGCCGAGCAGGTTGACCGCCAGGGTGCCATAGGGGAAATTGTCAGGAGAAATCTTCTGGACCAGTAAAAAAAGGGTATGCCGACAGGAAGCGCCCAGGCCGCCGCCGATCATAATGGCTATTATTTTACTCACATTGTTTCCTTGAAAGTCTTATAGTCTTTTATTCATAACTACTAACGGGGGTAGGCACCTGATATTTGCTAACCACCTAATTTGTAACGGTTTACAGGGTGCTGAAGATTTTCGCAATCAGACTGGCGCAGCATACTGGTGCTATTCAAGCAGGCTCAAATGGGCAAAGATGAGGTGTTGGTGAACGCTGCAGATTGTTCACAATATATCCTTTATTAAAGACATTAAAAGAAATATACCATGCAACCTCTAGTAAAATTAATTTATGTAGAAGCCGACCCTCCGAGCCTTGGAGATAATACCGGCGATATTGATCGTCTTAAAAAAATAGCACTTACAACCGACTCAGGAAAGGATTTTTTTGTTCCCTTTCGGCAAATGTCTCCGGTTGCCCGTAATTTTCGTGATTCCGGCTTTAAGGGATGGCTGGTGGTAAATGATTTAACCCCTGGTTATGAGATAGTTGATTTCCTTGCTGAACCGCCGGATGTTTTACCCGGAATGGCTCTTGATCTTGGCACAACTCATCTGGAAGCCAGCCTGGTTAATATGCTGGATGGGACAATTATCGCAAGGGCCAACCGCGAAAACAGCCAGATAAATTACGGGGCTGATATTTTGAGCCGGATTCATTTTGCCGCCAGAGATGATGGCTTAAGCCGGCTGCAGAAGGAGATAAGCAGTTGTATTCAGGCCCTGGCTGTTGAACTTGCCGGCAGGGGAGGGCTTAAAGTTGAGAATATCAGGAGCCTGGCTGTTTCCGGTAATACCACCATGGTTCATCTTTTGTTGAATCTTGATCCCTATTATCTTATTCGTGAACCGTATATTCCCCTGGTAAACGCCCCGGAGCCCTGCCTGGCTGCTGAACTGGGCCTTAATTTTCATCAAGCGGCGGTAGTGTGGATTCTGCCCAGTGTTGGCAGTTATTTCGGTGGTGATCTGATTGCCGGGATTCTGGCCAGCGGGCTTGATCTGAAAGAAGAAACTTCAATGTTGATTGATGTGGGTACTAACGCCGAGGTAGTTCTCGGTAATCGTGACTGGCTTATCGCCTGTGCCGGAGCTGCCGGCCCGGCCCTGGAAGGAGGTGTTGCCCGGATGGGTATGCGGGCCGGGCCCGGCGCAATCGAGCATGTCGCCATTAGTCAAGATTCCGGCGAGATACGTTATCAGACCATTGACGGGGGCAGGGCCAGGGGTATTTGCGGTTCAGGGATCATTGATCTGGTAGCGGCTTTTTATCTGAATCGAATTATTGATATTCGTGGTAAGTATCGACCGGTAGTATTCCCTGAGCGTTTTATTGAAACTGTTGATGGCTTAGCCTTTGTTGTGGTTCCGGCGACCGAGGCTGCTGATGGTGAACCTGTGGTATTGACCCAGGTTGATCTTGACGCCATGATGCGCTCAAAGGCGGCAATGTACGCAATTTTGACTACCCTGATAAATCAGGTTGGCCTGGAGTTTAGCGATTTACGCCGAATTTATGTTGCTGGAGCCTTTGGCCGTCATATTGATCCCGAACAGGCGATTACCCTGGGAATGCTGCCTGATCTGCCGCTTGATACCTTTAAGGCTATCGGTAACAGTTCTTTAAATGGAGCGGAACGAATTTTGCTGGAACGGCAGGATCGGGAGCGCTGCATTGAACTTATCCATAAAATTACCTATCTTGAGCTTAATGTTAATCAGGAATTTATGATTCGTTTTTCCGGCTCCCGTTTTATTCCCCACACTGATCAATCTCTCTTCCCCTCTGTACCTTATTTTAATGATGCGTAGGTAATCGCTCCATGAACACTACCCTGCACGCACTTCAACCCTGCGATATAGCGATGTATTATCGCTGGGTGTGGGGTACGTACATGAGCGTCCCTGAACCCCTTGCAGTTATGGAGTTGTCGCCGCCCTGGTGTATTTTCGGATGTACTTTATTGAGCGCTGTCAAAATTACTGCCTGAATTTTTTGTCATTTGTGACTGACAGGAATGCTGGAGTAAGGGCTCACTCAAAAATAACTTCGCATTCTAAGGCGCAATAAGGACAAAAATATTTTTTTGTTGCTTTTTCGTTTTGTTTGGTTTATCTAACTTTTTCCTGTTCGCTTAACCTGTGGGAGACGTTTTTTGACTATGTCGGCTGATTACCGGGTCTATCCGCAAGTCCCTTAGAATTAATTGAATTTTTTGGATTTTTAAAAGATGAAATTTTTTACTGAAAGTTGTGGGAAAAGTTGTAAGCGCTGTAACCAGGCAGAGGTTATCTGCCCTCATCGAAAGTTGGCTATTGTCGGTAACCTTAATGTCGGTAAGTCAACTCTTTTTGCGCAGATCTGCGGCCAGGAAACCTGCTCAATAAATGTCCCCGGCTCAACT
Organism: Desulfobulbaceae bacterium; assembly: GCA_024763495.1. Classification (GTDB taxonomy): domain Bacteria; phylum Desulfobacterota; class Desulfobulbia; order Desulfobulbales; family SURF-16; genus JANTFJ01. Next base: position 5,617 of record JANTFJ010000101.1, read on the forward strand.
GTTACAATATCCCGTGGACGGATTCCGGACACTGACGTTGATGTCTATGATACCCCGGGAATTTATTCTCTTTTTTCCCACAATGAGGATGAAAGGGTTTCCCGCGACTTACTTCTCTGCCAGGATTGCGGCCATGCCATTGAAGGGATTCTGGTTATAGCTGATGCCAAGAACCTTAAACGTTCCATTGCTATTGCCCTGCAGTTTGCCGAGTATGGCCTGCCCATGCTGCTTGATGTCAACATGATTGATGAGGCCCAGGCCCGGGGTATTGAGATTGATTTTGATAAATTGGCAGACATTCTCGGGGTGGAGGTCTGTACCTCGGTGGCGAATGAGGGTATTGGCGTACGCCGTATTCTTGCCCGGCTGGGAAAAATGAAGTCTCCCGGGATGCTGGTTGAATATCCGGCCCGGATAGAGCATTTTTTGAAACTTGTCGGTCAACTTCTGCCCCCCGGGCCGATATCAACCAGGGCCATTGGTCTTCTTATGTTGGTTGATGATGAAAAAGTCTGGAATTATGTGGAAAATAATTTTGGCCCGGCCATGTTCAGCCAGTTGAAATCGTTGGTTAAAGATTATCAGCGTCAGGAGCCGGGTGATTATCATATTCTTCTTGGTAACTTTTTTAATACAGCCGCAGAGCAGATAATAGAGCAGGTTCAGCAGATTGAGCCTCCTTCCGGAAAGCCGCTGCTGCTTAGATTTGGTGATCTCTGCACCCGGTACAGCACCGGTATTCCTATCGCGGTTGTTATTTTAGGTTTGATGTATCTGTTTGTTGGTTCTTTTGCCGCTACCTTTCTGGTTGATACTATAAATGGTGTTCTGTTTGACGGTTATCTTATTCCCTGGGTAAATTATCTGGTAGAACCGATTCCCTCACCATTTATCCGAGATATGATTATTGATCCGGATTTTGGAGTTTTTCCTACTGGTATTGCCCTGGCCCTGGGACTGGTACTGCCGGTTCTTTTTTGTTTCTATGTTGCCTTTGGCTTTCTTGAAGATTCCGGCTACCTGGCCAGGATTTCTATTTTGCTGGATAAGTTGTTTCAACTCATGGGGCTCAATGGTAAGGGCGTGATTCCGCTGGTTATGGGGTTTTCCTGTGTGACTATGGCCCTGTTCACTACCCGGATACTTGATACTGAGAAGGAAAAAATTATCGTCACCTTTCTGCTTCTGCTCGGTATGCCCTGCGCTCCCCTGCTGGCTGTAATGTTTATTATTTTAAATAAAATGTCTATTTCCGCCACCTTTACGGTTTTTGGGTTAATTGCTCTGCAAATTGTTGTAGCTGGAATGCTGGCCAACAAGATCCTGCCGGGAAGACGGACACCCCTGCTCATGGAAATCCCGGCCATGAGGTTGCCGAAGATTGGTAAGGTGCTGAAAATGTCGGCAATGAAAACATATTTTTTCATGAAAGAGGCGATACCGGTTTTTGTCCTGGCCTCAATTTGTGTTTTTATTTTTGATCGGGTCGGCGGCCTGGAAATCCTGGAAAGGATTTCCAAACCAATTGTTCATAACCTGATGGGGCTGCCGGATAAAAGTGTTCAGGTTTTTATTAAAACTATTATTCGCCGGGAAAGTGGAGCCACGGAGATTGAACATTTAAGCGCGGCATATGATAATGTCCAACTGGTGGTAAATCTGCTGGTTATGACCTTCCTGACCCCATGCTTAAACGCTATAATGGTTCTTATTAAAGAACGTGGCAGCAGGGTGGCAATGGGGATATTGTGTGCGGTTATGGTCTATGCCATTGGTATTGGCGCGATTGTAAATCACGCTTGTCGTTTTTTAGGAGTTACTTTTGTCTGATCTTAAAAAAAACAGGTTAAGGGACAGAGGCTTGTTACGGGAATTTTAAAATGCTGACTGAAAACCAGGAAGAGATACTTGAAGCTATATGGTCTGCCGGAGAAAATGAACGGCACACTGTCGGAGCAGTCAAAAAAAGATGTGTTATTGAGTTTGACGACAATGACTTAAAAGAGCTGGAAGAAAAAGGACTGATTGTCTGTAATGCTGATAAGATCCTGTTGACCGCCCAGGGAAATCCTCTGGCTGAAGGAATAATTCGTCGTCATCGCCTGGCCGAGGTCATGGTTTCCAGTATCTTGCGGCTTAAGGCTGAGGATATGAAAGAGGTAGCCTGCAAGATAGAACATGGCCTGCTGCCGGAGGTGGAAGAATCAATCTGCACTCTTCTGGGGCATCCGGAGATATGCCCGGATGGTAAACCTATTCCTCGAGGTAAATGCTGCAACAAGGAGCTGCGGGTAGTAAATAACGTAGTTGTCAGCCTGAGTGAACTTAAGCCCAGCGAGAGCGGCAGGATCACTTATATCAAACCGGGATCACATTCCGGCCTCCATCAGCTGATTGCCCTTGGCCTTAATCCTGGAGTCCAGGTTACGGTACACCGTGACAGCCCGGCCTTTATAATAAAATTTGAAAACACTGAACTGGCAATGGATAAAGAAATTGCCAAAGATATTTATGTATGGAAAATCGAGAATAGTTAGGCGGTTACCTCTTCGCCCGTTTAGACATGATTCACATAGTATACTATCGTGAACACGCCGAAACTAACAAATCCGGGGCACTATCCGAACATTTAAAGGGGTAGAGATGGGCGATCCATGCTGTGAGCTTTGCGTCATGTTTTATCGCTCAGGGGGCTGAGCTCCTACAGAGAGTGAATTTTTGTAAGCGCTCCATGAACACCACCCTGCACCCGTTTAAACGCCGCGATATACCTGATGTATTATCGCGAGCGTTGAAACGGGCACATGGCG
>JANTFJ010000102.1 GCA_024763495.1 Desulfobulbaceae bacterium
GGGCGAAAAACTGCCCAAACCACCGACCTGTAACTGTTCAGAGGTAAGCGAACGTAGTGAGACTCCGTGTGCTTTAGCTGTGCGTGATAAGGCTGGCTACTACGGGCATAAACTTCGCATACTAATGCTATGTAAGACAGACTTATCGCGTGCAGATGAAGTGCAGCTGAATAGTTACGAAAAATTACGCAAAAGGTTGGGAATAGGTTGGGGAAATAAAAAAAGGACTTAAGAGAAAATCTCCTAAGTCCTTGTTTTATTTGGTAGCGGGGGCTGGATTTGAACCAACGACCTTCGGGTTATGAGCCCGACGAGCTACCGAACTGCTCCACCCCGCGTCATTGAGTTCTATATAGTAACTTTAATTATGAAAAAGTCAAGATATAAAGAGAAGTCGCCAGCGGAAACGTCAATATAGTTGTCTCAAAATTAAGAAGAATGTATACTATTAACAAGTTGTTAATATAGACAAATTTTTTTAAAAATAACATAGAGCTGGGCAGCTAAGCGAGGTACGAGACTCCGCAGAAAGGGCATTATCGGATAGCCTCCCATGCCTTGATAAAAAATATTAAAGCCTGGCTTGCCGGGATCTGGTGGCGAATATATGGTAGTTGGATCTAAGGAACGGATAAAGTGGTTGGCCAAGATTGATCTCTTTGCCTCATTTTCCAGTAAAGAGTTAGAAAGTTTCGCTGAGACATTAGAAGAGATCGAATGTAAAGCCGGGGAAATTCTCTGCCGCGAAGGTGAACCGGCGGATGAGATGTTTATCCTGCTGACCGGAGAATTGCAGATAATTAAAGAAAAAAGAAAAATAACTACTGTTAAACCGATTAATTATGTCGGAGAAATGGCTCTTATTGAGGAAAAACCGCGTTCCGCTACAGTAAAGGCTATTGAACCATGTTCACTGCTTAAAATTTCCGCAGATCATTTTTATAGTCATTTTGCCAGGCAACCGACCCTGTTAATCTCAATGATGAAAATTTTAAGCCAGCGAATCCGGCAGGATACAGAAATAATCGCCGGGGAATTTGAAAAAACCAATATTCTCATTCACGACATGAAAAACTGTCTCTCTACTTTTTTATTTCTTGAGATGTTTGCTCCTGCACCAGGATCCAAGGAAGAGCGCTTTATTAAATTCATGAAGGAAACTGCCGGAAACCTGAACCAGATGATGACGGAAGCTCTGGCTAATGCCAAAAGCCTTTCTGTTCAGCAAAATTTACAAGTTAACTCTCTTCCAGCTCTTATAAAGGAAATTCTTGAATCAAGCTGTCTTATTCATCCTGATTTACAAGATAAAAAAATTAAATTTACCCAGTTGGATCAGTTGCCGGATTTTCTTTTTGCCAAAACAGAAATCAAAAGGGTGTTGACGAATCTTATTTTTAACGCTGCCCAGGCAAGTAAAAAAGGCGGAAAAATTGAAATATTCCTTAAACATGAAAATAATCAGGCCAAGGTTGAAATATGGGACTGGGGAACCGGAGTGCCGGCTGATCTTGCTGAAAAAATCTTTCTGGCGCAATTTACTACCAAGGATGAGGGTAATGGACTGGGACTGGCTTCCTGTCGACAAATTATTGAAGAAAGGCATTGCGGTACCTTGAAATTGATGGATAATCCACAGGGAGGCGCGGTTTTCAGCTTCACCCTTCCCATTGAAGATCTGAACAATTACAATTCACAGTCAAAGGTAGTCAGCTGAATAGTTGCGAATTAACACGTAACTGCTCACAGGGCACCAGATCTTTCTGTGATAAGACTGGCTTACGTATGACTGATACGATACGCCAGCCTAATCGCAAAAATTTCCGTCACCCTGTAAACAGTTACAATTACGAAGGTGGGGCACTATCCGAACATTTAAAGGGGTAGAGAAGGGCAGCTGTTACCCAACCCGAATATTTACATTAAGTCGTTTACTCGGTGAGTAGTTACATTAACACATATGAAAAATTTTCAAAAAATAGTCGAGGAGACAGCAGAGTGGCTGCAACAGAGAATAACATTTAAGCCTGAGGTTATCCTGATCCTGGGTACAGGCCTTGGTTCCTTTGCTGACTTAATCAGCAATGGCCGGATCTTCCCTTACGAATTAATTCCTAACTTCCCCAGTTCAACAGTGACCAGCCATGCCGGCAATTTAATTTTTGCTGATCTATATGGGAAGAAAATCGCCATACTCCAGGGACGTTTTCATTATTATGAAGGGTATTCCGCCAGGCAACTCACCCTGCCGGTCAGGGTACTTTCCCTGCTGGGGCCTGAATACCTGCTGGTTTCCAATGCTGCCGGCGGACTCAATCCTTCTTTTGCCCCGGGAACATTGATGGTGGTTGAAGATCATTTGAATTTTATCCCGGACAATCCTCTGCGCGGCCCGAATGTTGAGGAATGGGGGCCGCGTTTTCCTGATTTATCCCAAGCATATGATCCGGAACTACGTCAAATAACTTTTTCCTGCGCCAGGCATCTGGGACTGACTAATATAGCAGGAGGAGTCTATGCTGCCATTCCCGGCCCCAGCCTGGAAACACCGGCTGAAACCAGGTTCCTGCGAAATTGCGGGGCTGATGCCGTGGGCATGTCAACCGTGCCAGAGGTTATTGTTGCTGTTCATGCCGGGTTGAAAGTATTGTGCGTATCCATGGTTGCCAATGTTAATGATCCGGATAACTTCAAACCCATAATTCTTGATGATATTCTCGTTCAGGCAAAAAAAGCGGAAGGTGATTTTCAGAAACTGATAATTGAAGTTTTACAGGCTACAGGAAAGGTAAATGACAAAATTAACTGAGGGTAACGCGATCCTGCTGCTCTGCGGCACCATACTTACTCTTGATCACGATAATACCATTATTGAAAACGGCGCTGTTGCAGTGGTTGATGATACAATTGCTGAAATCGGCCCGGAAGAACGGCTGCGGGAAAAATATCCCGGTGCGGAACGACTGACAGCGGAAAAAGGCCTGGTCATGCCGGGCCTGATAAATGTCCATACCCATGCGGCCATGTCCTGTCTGCGCGGTATTGCTGATGACTTGCCGTTAATGACCTGGCTCCAGGAATATATCTTTCCGGTTGAGACCAGCCTGACCGGGGAAATTGTCTATCAGGCCACCCGGCTTTCCGCCCTGGAAATGATCCGTTCCGGTACTACCACCTTCTGCGATATGTATCTTTTTGCCAAGGACGTGGCTCGGGCCACGGCTGAAAGCGGAATGCGGGCCTGGCTGGGAGAGGGAATGTTTGATTTTCCCTCACCGAATTACGGTCGGCCTGATGCCGGTATAGTATATGTAGATGAACTTTTTGAATTGTATCGTGATCATTCTCTCATTAATATCACCACTGATCCCCATTCAACTTATACCTGCTCTCCTGAATTGCTTGAACAGATTAAAAAGCAGGCGGAACGTAATCAAGCCCTGTTTGTTATTCATCTTTCCGAGACCGCTGATGAGGTTGAAAATATCAGAAAACAGTATGGTAACAGTCCTGTTAACCATCTTGAATCATTAGGATTACTTGACTCTCAAGTTGTTGCTGCTCATTGCGTGGTGTTGACTGAGAAGGAAATTAATCTGCTTGCCCGGCGGAATGTAAAAGTTGCACATTGTCCGGAAAGCAACATGAAACTGGCCTCAGGAGTAGCCCCGATTCCCGCTCTGCTGGCTGCCGGGATAACGGTTGGCCTGGGGACTGACGGCTGTGCCAGTAATAATGATGTTGATATGTTTGGTGAAATGGATACTGCGGCCAAACTTCAAAAGGTGCATCTGCTTGATCCTACTGTAATGAACGCGGCCCAGACTCTGGACCTGGCCACAATGGGGGGGGCAAGACTTCTGGGCGCTGACAAAATAATAGGTTCCCTTGAGCCCGGGAAAAAAGCCGACATGATTGTCCTTGAGTTTAACCAGCCTCACCTTACCCCTCTTTATAATATTCCATCCCACCTGGTTTATGGGGCAAGGGGTGCTGATGTAGTTCATTCAGTGATAAACGGACGGATAGTTATGCGAAATCGAGATATTGTTACTCTTGACGAAGAGGCAATTATGTCAGGAATGAACAGAATTGCCGGAGGAATAAGAAGACGTAACGTGGTATAATCAGACCGAAATGTGCCGGTATTTTGTAAAATAAAGAGACTGACAACACCTGTGTCGAAGATATGCTGAACCAGCATGGCTGATCAAATTTTTCCAGCCGCCCCCGTACATGAAAATGTGAGTAGTTACGATGAAAGGTAACCAGTTACAAATACTGAGATTTGCAATCATTAGGTGCTTACCCCATGAGTAGTTACGATGAAAGTTAATTTTAAAATAGATTACCGTCAATTGACAGCAGCTCATTTTACTTCTTTCCCCCAGACAGGACAATCAACGGCAATTATCAGCCGCAACAACAGGTCGCTGGTCACGGCTGCTGAAAATCTGGGCCGTGATATTGCTGAACGGGCGACAGCCGGAGCCAGGGAACATTTTGTCGGCGGCAAGGTCAATATAAAGGTCTAACTCACTAAGGACTCACTCAAAAATAAATTCGCTGCGGTAACTGCTCACAGGGCACCGCATATTCCCGCGATCAGTCAGCTTTAAGTATGACTAACCCACAAAAGTGGAAGTGGACTTAGAATTTTTAGTTCTTTTTTCAGTACCCCCTTGAGGAGTGTAAGTGCCTTGGGGGTAACTCGCTGTAAATAGTTTCAAAATTACGTCGTAACTATTCAGCTGCACTTCATCTGCATGCGATAAGTCTGTATTACATAGCATTAGTATGCGAAGTTTATGCCCGTAGTATGGGTGCCAGCCTTATCACGCACAGCTAAAGCACACGGAGTCTCTCTACGTTCGCTTACCTCTGAACAGTTACAGGTCGGTGGTTTGGGCAGTTTTTTGCCCCTACCTGAATAGTTACATTAAATTTAAGGAATTATCGTGTTAACTGAAAAAGTGTTGTCGTGTCCAAAACCAGGGCTGATTAATTGTCTATTTTTTGTTTTTCTGCAACTCCTGGTTAATCACTCCCTGGCCGCAGAGCCTGTTGTTAACAACCTCTCTGTTTCTTTTGCTGTTGAAAAACATGAGTTAACCGGCATTTCCAGCTTTGTGCTGCCGCCTGAAGAGGAGTTAACGCTGCAAACCACCGGGCTTCTCCTGGACAGAATTTTATTGAACAGCCGGCAGGTACAATTAAAACCAGTTGATGGTTATTTAATATTCGGCCCTGCTTCCGAATCTCGTTCGGTGAAAATTTTTTATCGAAAAGAGCTTTCTCAAGAGACAAAACAGCAACGGTCAATGATCAGTAAAGAAGGCATTGTCCTGCTTGATCACTGGTATCCCCGGCCAATGGAACCGGTAATTTATAAATTACGGGCCGAAATTCCGGCTGGATTTTCGGCTGTATCAGAAGCAGATGAAATTTCTTACCAGGAATTGGCTGCCGGCCGCCTGGTAACTTTTTCTTTTGCTCATCCCCTGCCGAACCTTGATTTTGCTGCCGGGCCTTACGAAGTTAAAGAAACTTTCTTCGGAGGCGGAAAAATTCTCTCTACCTGTTTTTTTAAGGAAGATAAAGATCTGGCTCCTGTTTATATGAAAATGACCAGGCAATACCTGGAACGCTATGAAGAATTGCTGGGAGAATATCCTTTCAGGCGTTTTACAGTGGTGGAAAACAGGCTGCCCACCGGCTTTGCCATGCCGACTTTTACCCTGCTGGGCCAGGCTGTAGTGCGGATGCCCTTTATCAAGGATACCTCACTGGGCCATGAGGTTCTTCATTCCTGGTTCGGCAACGGTATCATGGTAAATGATGAAACCGGAAACTGGTGCGAAGGGCTTACTACCTGTCTGGCAGACCAGGCTTTTGCCGCTGATCAGGGCAGGGATGGCTCATTTCGTAAAAATCAGCTTATTTATTATCAAAGCTATGTTCCTGCTGATAATACCATGACCGTGAGAGATTTTAAGGGAGCAATCGACCATCTTTCGGCAGGCCGACATATTCGGGCTGTGGGTTATAATAAATGCGCCATGATTTTTCATATGTTACGGCAAAAGGTCGGGGATAAAATATTTTTTGCCGCCCTGACGGATTTTTATCAGAAGATGAGATATAAAAAAGCCGGCTGGAATGATATCCAGGCCGTTTTTGCCCGACATTACCAGCAGGATGATCTCAGTGATTTTTTTAACCAGTGGCTGAATAGAAGCGATATCATCCAGCTTGGTGTTGAGGATGTTGCCGTCAGCCAGGATGAAGGGCATCCGGTTATATCTTTTACCCTGATCCAGCAAACTGAAACTCCCTATGTTTTTACGCTGCCCCTGGTCATTAAGACCAGCCTTGAAATTTTTCACAAGACTATCAGTATCAGCCGGAAAAAAACCAGGGTGACAATTCCTTTGGAAACCATGCCGGAAGAGTTACGGCTGGATCCTGATTATGACCTTATGAGGCAGCTTTCCCCGGCTGAACTGCCGCCGGTCTGGGCCCGTTTTCTCGGGGGCGAGCCCAGGATTGCCGTGGTCAGCGCTGTTGAGCGGGATAAGTTCGCCCCTTTTCTTGACTGGCTGACGCTGACGGGATGCAGGATAATTGACGATGCCGAGATGAATGATAAGGAGTTGGCTCAGGCCAACCTGATTTTTCTGGGGATAAAAACAAAGAGCTGCTGTTCACTTTATGGCCGCCCTGAACTTCCTGATAACGGTTTCAGCCTGGATGTCCGCGAAAATCCACTGAACCCTGAATTTGTCAGTGTCCTGGTGTCGGCCGGGGACAGGCGGCAGGTCGCCGGAGTTGTCCGGCTCCTGTCCCATTATGGTAAATATAGTTTTCTGCATTTTGCTGACGGTAGAATTCAGCAAAAAAGGATTGCGGAGTCTGATCAGGGAATGGTTTATTTACTTGATCAGCCGCCCAGGGGGATTGCTGTCGGCCAGTCCCGGAGTTTTGCCGATATTTTTGCGCAAATGGCGGACAAACGGGTTATTTATGTTGGTGAAGCCCATACCAGTCCTGAAGATCATCTGCTGCAACTTCGTATTATCCGCGCTCTCTATGAACAGGGGAGCCGGATTGGTATCGGCATGGAGATGTTTAACCGCCACAGCCGGCCGGCCCTGGATAAATTTATAAATGGAGAACTGGAGGAAAAAGATTTCCTCCGAGAAGCGGGTTATTACGAAAACTGGGGTTATGATTATCGGCTTTACCGTGATATTCTTCTCTTTGCCCGTCATCATAAAATTCCGGTTGTGGGCTTGAACCTGGATAAGGAAATTGTCAGCAAAACTTTTAAAAAAGAAGGAATTGCCGGTCTTGATCCCGAGATCAAGGCGAACCTGCCACCGGATCGTGACCTGGGAAAACCAGGCTACCGGGAGCGCTTGCGTACTGTTTATAACAGTCATTCAGGCAGCCATTTTACCAGGGAGCATTTCAGTAATTTTGTCCAGGCTCAAACCCTCTGGGATGAGACAATGGCTGAGTCCGTGGTTGCCTGGCTGAAAAATAACCCTGATAAAAAGATGGTGGTACTGGCTGGGCTCGGCCATGTAGTCAAGGATACCGGTATTCCGCCCAGGGTTAATGAACGAATGTCCCTGCCATCCGCTGTTGCCGTCAATATCCAGTCCCAGCCTTTAAATGAAAATGACGCGGATTACCTTTTTTTTCCGGTTCCAGCCCCGCAAAATCCCTCGCCCCTGCTAGGTGTTCAGCTTAAGGAAGATGATAAAAAACTGGTAATCAGCGGCTTTGCTCATATGGGCAGCGCGGCCCAGAAGGCAGGAGCTGAAAAAGATGATATTCTTCTTGCCATTGATGATCAGCAGATCAGCGGAATCGCGGATGTCAAGATCGGTCTGGTATTTAAGGAAAAGGGTGATAAGGTGATGCTGCGGGTCAGGAGATCCCGCCTGTTACTGCCGGACAGAGAACTTGAGCTTGAGGTGGTTTTGTAGAAGATATGGAGTCTTCGCTTACCACTGGGCGTGATCAAGTTGTGGGCCAGGGTGCGAGCGAAGCGAGTTCTCTGACATCACAGTCTGTTATTTTCATAGGTAGCGAGCCTGCGAGCAGTTACGATAAAAAAAGGCTGACAACATAATGTCAGCCTTTTTTATTGTAACTACTCACGGGGTAAGCACCTTAAATTCGCTACCACCCGTAATTGTAACTGGTTACTTTTTGTTTATATTGAACAGCCGGAAATCAGGGTGCAATTCCCAGCTCTTTTTCTTTCTCATGAACAGCCAGACGTGTTTTAACAGCAGTATCGGGGATGAGGCTCATGGAGTCAATGCCAAGCTCAACCA
>JANTFJ010000103.1 GCA_024763495.1 Desulfobulbaceae bacterium
GTGCCGTAGATTTTCGTGATCAGGTCGGCGCAGCGTATTAGTCATACGTAAGCCGGACTGATCGCGGAAATATGCGGTGCCCTGTGAGCAGTTACCAGGAACTAAAGATTACGTTCATGATTAGATTTGTGCTGTTTTGGGGAGGGACAAATTGATCGCCATATTTTGCCAATAATTTTGAATTTATTATATATTTTAATCAATAAATAAAGCATGGATATCTTTAAAAAAAACCTGTTCCCATGATTGATTCTAAAATCGGGAAGAGATTTTGCCGCCTGTCTGACTTCAGAACCATTCGCTATTCTGGCAAAGGTCATAATATACCTGTCAGGGGGGAGTACCATATTGAAATATTTGTAACGATTTACGAGTATTTTTAAAATTCCCAGGCGGACAGCCTCATGTCTGGGGTGCTTACTCATATCTCCTGTGGGGTGACATCCCCCCACCAAAGTATTTGAGCTAAAATTATTTTGGCCATGTCGTCTGTAACAGCCGACTACATCGGGGATTAACAGTGATCCTCCTATCAGGTTGGCAAAATGACAGATAAAATTATCAGCACAAATCCTGAAATCGTCATCTGTATTCGGCAAAATAAGATCAAGAGTTGCCTTGCGAAACATCATTGAGCTTGCCGTTGCCCATACCCAAAAGGGATTATGAAGATATCTGGGGCCAATGTGTCTTAGAGATCGTCTGGTTTGTAAATCAGTATGATGCCCGCCGATAAGTTCATTATTTTCGTTTATCTGATATTGATCAGAACTGGTAAAGGCGACCGGATCATGGTTTAAATGATTTTGCACATGGATACCGAGGAAATCAGCAAGGAGAAGATCATCGGCATCAATAAAACAGACAAAAACTCCTTTAGCCTGGGCCAATCCGGTTATAAATGCCCCCATCTGTCCTTTGTTTTTTTTATGTTTGATTAGTGAAAAACGATCTTTATGTTCAGGTAAATTTACAAATGATTCAATCTTTTCGATAGAATTATCCGTTGAACAGTCATCAACGATAACGCAGTGAAATCTGAGATAGTCTTGCTGAGCAATGGAATGGAGGCAATCGATAATATATGATTCATAATTATAATTAGTTACAATTATTGAGACTAATGGCTGCGCAATTTCCAATGGGGTAATTCTGTCATCGTGAAGGATATTATCTTTATTTAGCCCAGCCATAGTCCTCTTCCTCGACAACTTTGAGTTGGTGACTGATATAATACTTGGGATCGTTGATTGTTTCGGGCAGAATGATTGGACTTGCTTCCTCGCTGCCGAAAAGACTGGCATAGTCTCCATGAAAACCATCACATATACTTTTAACGCTGCATTGATCACACCTTTCTGCATAAACGTAACAGCAGTGTCTTTGAGCTCTTATTCTGGCATTTTCCCGGTACAAGGATTCCTCAGCCATATCAGTTGTATTTTGTTTGCCGGTGTTAGCCATGGTTTTTCCAATAGTACGGTTAATAGAAACAGCCGCATTAAGCAATGTGGGGTAACCGGCTAACTTTTCCCTGGCCTTTATCGCCATAAATTGAAGCGGGCCAGGATAAGTGGGTGGTTCAACAGTTGCTTCTTTCAGTGATATTGTCCGACTTATTTCTCCATCCCGCATACGCTGACTCTGCATTCCAGTCCAGGACCATGAAGCATAATCCCATTCATGGATATCATAAGATAATTGTTGAAAATTATATAACGATTTTCTGTACTTTTCTTTGACCATACAAAGAGGAAAATACCGAACATTACATTCCACTTCGGCCTTGTGCAGTATTTCCATGGCTTCCATTAGAAAAGGAGCAACCTCTTTATAAAGAGGGACATTAAGGGCAGATCTTCTACCTTGTTTTTGTTGATCCTCAAAAGGGTTAAATGCAATAAAATTGACCACCCCGGCACCTTTATCAATTGCCAGTTGAGCAATAGCTGAAAGCTTTTTAAGACTGACCTTTGAAAGTACACAGTTGAAACGAAATGGTATGCCGACTGTTATCAGATTTTCCAGAGCCTGCATCTGTTTTTTATGTGCTCCCCGGACACCGACCAAAGTGTCAAAATCATCGCCTAGCCCATGCACGCTAATCAAAAGATCACGAATTCCCGCATCTTTTAATTTTTTACATGATTTCTGATTGGCAAGCACCAGCCCATTGGTAATCAAGGTGGGGAGTAGACCTGTTTGACGGCAATGGGTTATGAGTTCATGGATTTGGGGATATATTGTTGGTTCTCCTCCCTGTATATCAATAGCGTTATTATGATAATAATTGACCAGCGTGTCACAAATCTGTTTTGCTTTTGCCAATGACATGAAAGGATGTTCCGGATGATCCTTGGTTTTTATACGATCAAGAAAGTAGCAGAACTGACATTTAAAATTACATGTCTGCCCTAGCCAGAGAACACCTCTTCTGGTTAAAACCCTGTTGGTGCTTTTGCTGAATTTATTCATGTTTTTGCCTGTGTATTGGTCTACCTGGTGAAATTATTAGATTAATTTTCACGCTTCGTTAGTTTATCTATCAGGTCGGAAAATTGTTGTACAAGTGGTATTCTACCAAAAGTACGAGCCAGGGCAACAACCTTCATTCTCGAAATTGACTGATATTTATCTTGTAGACCATTGAGTTGTTTTTCTTGTTTTTTAAGCTGGTTCAGCAAAGAATTATGTTCTTTTTGAAGCAAATTTTGCTCTTTATTATGCATTTTTTGATGCTGCAGGTAATCGTGCTGAATGGTTTGCATATCTGTGTATAATTGCGTAATTATTTTTTCAGGGTCATCTTCTTTGCGCAACGGAGAATCTTGATTCTTTCGAATAAACCATTTATTCCCTTTTACGGTTAGATCGAAATCATTGTCATTAACCAGACAGTTAATAGCGGTTTTAACTGTAGGCCAATATTGATCATAATCATCCCCGCAGATAATACCATTGAGGTTTAAAAGATCCCAATAGCGATGGACATCGTTAAAAATCTCGTCGTAATTATGATTGGCATCAATGTAAATAAAATCAGCCTTGATTTTGTTCAAGGTTAACCATTGCCATGCCTCTTTAGCCGGTTGCGGGAAGGGAATTATATAATCCTGCAGATTTTTATGCATCACATTGGCCAAAAACTGATAATAGACAGTCGGGTAGCCATTAACTGTCTGCAGACCTGAATATTTTTCTTCATCTTCCTGGTCAGTCCAGAAGTCTATTGAGCCTAACCAGGTGTCGATGCAGATAATTTTTGTTTGCTCATACCCTTGATCACGGAGAAAGGAAGCCATATAAATAGCGGAAGCCCCTTTCCAGGTACCTACTTCGATTATTAACTTTGGCCTTGTTTCTCTTATAATTTCTTGAAAAACAGGATCTTCACTGTACCATCCTGTTACAGACAAGGGGTACTTACTGTAGTCAAAGTTCAGGTATGGATTGATTTTGTGTATTTGAAACAGTATATCATCCATGATTTATTTAATATTTTGTTTATTATGATGGGCTGAAGAATTGGTTGTTGTTGCCAACAGTGACCTCCGGTTCCATATTGTAAATACCGTTAAATATAATATTTTCACGATGTTGAACAACTTTAAACTGGCTTATATTTTGTAAAGAAAGCAGGTATTCTTTAAATTGAAAGCCTTTTTTCTCAATACCCCCTTCAGCGACTCCCAGAGAAACTGTATAGTCCCCTTGAGCTAAAAGGCACTTAAATCGGTAAGAAATTGTAGTTTCTTTTCTCTTTTTTTGAGGTGGTGGACAAATATGCATTGTGTAAGTATTTACGCCAAAAATTTCTATTCCCTTCTTGTCGCGAAAGGAGATGCCGTAGTGCGGTGCAGATAGATTCTTTTCGGCAATAATTGTAAATTTGACAATGAAATATTCACCATGATTTATTACATTTACCTTTTTGTTATCTTCGTTAACTATTTCAATTGAAATTAAATCAATCTCGTTAGTGCCTATACGAATAATTTTTTTATCGAGAAATTCTTCAGTTTTGCTTTCTATTACTTCAGTCGCAATTTCTCTCTCCCCTATGTGATTTTGTTGAAATAAAAGGCCAAGATAGTGATCAACAACATCATCAGGAGATCCCTTATTGATAATGTGACCTTTGTCGAGCAATATTGCTCGGTCACACAGGGTTTTGATCAAATTCATGTCATGAGACACCAAAATAAGGGTATTGCCCTTTTTTTTAAATTCATCAAAAAAACGAAAGCATTTTTGTTGAAAATTAATATCTCCTACTGCCAGGGCTTCATCTACCAGCAGAATATCCGGATCTACCGTGATGGCCGAGGCAAAGGCCAGGCGAACGAACATGCCGCTTGAATAGTATTTAACCGGCTGATCAATATATTTACCAATATCTGCAAATTCCTCGATCCTTGGTATGAGCCGACGAATTTTCTGCCTGCTAAAGCCGGCAATGGCGCCGAGTAGATAAATATTTTCCCTGCCGGTAAGATCACTGACAAAACCAACTCCAAGTTCTAATAGAGAGGCAATTGTCCCGGTCACAGCAATTGTCCCTTTTGTTATTTTTGAAATTCCATGTAAAAGTCTTAGTAATGTGCTTTTTCCACTGCCGTTAGGGCCGATCAAGGCGAGCGTTTCACCTGCTTTGACCTCGAATGATATATCATTAAGGGCCCAGAATTCTTCGTGACAATTTGCCAGACCAAAACTTAACAGTTCTTTCAAGCGAAGATGTGGGGTGTTATATAGATTGAATTTTTTGTAAATATTTTTTACCTGGATAATGATATTATTTTGTTGTGTGTTCTTGATCATCTGTTCAGGTTTTTTGCTATGTATGCCGATGGATATTGCCCATTACAAGGTGTCAATAATTTCATGTTTAAGACTATTAAATAAATACCCGCCAAAAATAAAAATGAATAAAGAGAAGATGTAACACTGAATAGTAAGATTTGACGATAATATGAATTCGTTACCAATAAGAGCCTGTCGATACCCCTCCACAATACAAAAAAGGGGATTTAGTTGGGCAAGAAAAACCAGAAATGGATGTGTGTCCTTCATCTTCCCTACCATTTCCGAAGAGTACAATACTGGAGTTGCAAAAAACATAAGGTGTAGCAGCAAAGGAATGGTATGGGCTATGTCTCTGACAATTACGGAAATGCTGGAAACAATCCAGGATACGCCGAGGGTAAAAAGAAAAAGTGGCAGAGAGTATAAAGGAAGATAAATTATAGTTTTTATGCTCGGAATAATATTTAATCCAACCATTAACAGCAGGGTTAAAGTTAGGGTAATCAGCCCCGATACAAAGGAAGTGATAAGTGCCGCAACGGGAAAAAGCTCAAAGGGAAACTGCGTTTTTGTGATAATCGTAGTATTTTGGATCAAAATGTCTGTTGCCCTGCTTACGGTATCAGAAAAAAACTGATAAGGAATCATGGCGCAGAGAAGAAAAATTACATAAGGGGCATTGTTGTACTGTTTGGGGATCGGAGTATGAAATACAAGTGAAAAAACGATGCTGTATATTACTATCTGTGAGAGTGGCTGAACAATCGTCCAAAGTATGCCCAGCGAAGAACTGGCATATCTGGTTTTTAATTCTTTCTGGACAAGGGCCAGGATAATTGCGGACTTAATCAAGTTTAGAAAAAAATGGCCAATGTTGCGATTAGTTTCTTTCATATAATTTATAGCGCCTTACTAATTAAAGAGCCCAGTCGACATCTTCACTCTCCACAATTTTTTTTTGTTTGAAAATGTAATAAAGTGGGTTGGTGATTTTCATATCAAGCGCAACAGGTTGAACATCTTCTGTGCCAAAAATGTCGGCATAATCTCCATGAAAACCATCACAAATATCTTTAATTTTACATTTTTTACATTTTTTACCATATACATAGCGGCAATGGATTTGCGAATGATTCAGTGCTATTTGTCTATACAATTTTGTCGATGATGATATTTTCGGGCTAGTTAAAAGCTGCTGAGTTTTATATAGAATTGGTCCTACTGTTGGAAGATTGGCAAAATATTTTGCCGGTTTTTTTAAATACAGCATCCAGCGGGAGGAAGAAAGGGGAAGAGGCGGTGAAATGTTTCCTTCTTTAGTACGTTGTGGTTTCAGGCCCGTCCAGTTCCATGAAGCAAAGTCCCATTCATGAATATCATAAGAAAGTTGTTGAAAATTATAGATAAATTTCCGTTGATGCTCTTCTAGAAGACAGAGTGGAAAATAGCGGACATTTGCCTCTATATCGTGTTTTTCCAACATATCAAGAGCAGTACTTAAAGATGTTTTAATTTCAGAGTATTGGGGGACATTAGCGCAACTTCTTTTACCTCCTTTGGCCTGGTCTGCAAAAGGGTTGAAAGCTATAAAATTTACGACTCTTGCTTGGGTCAAGATTGCTAATTCAGCAATGTAGGGTAATTGGTTAATGACCGATTTAGAAACAACACAATTTATTCTAAAGGGAACACCAATTTGCTGAAAATTTTTTACGGCCTTTATTTGTCGTTTACCGGCCCCTTTTACCCCAACAATACTATCATAAACATCGTCCAATCCATGTATGCTGATCAAAAAATCTCTTAATCCCGCGTTTTTAAATTTTTGGCATTTTTTTATATCGTCAAGTAAAAGTCCGTTGGTAATAAGAGTAGGTAAGAGACCAATATCTCTACAATGGGCAATCAAATTATAAATGCCCTTATAAAGGGTAGGTTCTCCTCCCTGGATATCCACCGCATTATTGCCATAATAGTTAACCAGGGTGCTGCAAATTTCTTTGGCCTTATCAAGGCCCATGAAAGGATGTTCCGGATTGTTTTTGTCATTAATTTTATCAATAAAATAACAAAATTGGCAACGAAGATTACAGGTTTGACCCAGCCAGATAACCCCCCGGCGCGTTATGCTTCTTCTGGTAGTATGAGAAAAAGAAGTTCGAGGTGCTAATCTATGTGGGACAGCATTTTTTTTGACCTCCTGAAATATTTGCTGATCGATCAGGAAGAGGTTGGCAGGACGCGTGGGACAACGCCGGTTTGAGATTTCCGAATTATTTATGCTACTCATTTACAGAAAAATTTAAAATAGGAGATAGTTTTTTCCAGTATGCTTTTCTAACTTTCAATATGCTTACTGTTACCATAAAAAACCTTCACAAAAATATGGCACTATTTATAGATCAAGTCAAATGACCTGATACTTATTATTGCTCACTTTTGTCGGTAAAATAAAATGTTTATAATCTGAATTGGTATCATTATAAATTGACCGGCACTATAGCAAAATTATTTTTTCCTCGACTGAATTACATTGTCTTCAAAATATTCTTAATTTGTAACTAATCACCGAGCAAGCAACTTAATTTCGCTAACCCTCGTAATTGTAACTGGTTACAGGGTATAGGTAAGCGACCAGCGTGAGAATCTGGTGCCCAGTAAACAGTTGCAATTAGGGGGGTGCGACGTTCCGGCACTTACCCCGTGAGCAGTTACAATTTTATTAAATTTATTTTTATCGTATAAAAAAATATATTATCATATTAAATATATAAAGAGCAAGACGGAAGCAAACAAATTGCAGGGTAATTTAATTCCGGCTCATTCTTAGCGAAACTTCATTAAATTAATAAAATATATAAACATCTCCTCGCATATTCGATATAAATAAGATAACAACAATAATATGAGAGGGGTTGCTTTGAAATTAGCTCAAGTAGTATTACGCCCTGTTCATCCGTAACCGTTACCAGTACCTTAGATTTGTTCATTTGGGCCTGCGCTGCATACTGGTGCTATGTAAGCAGGTCAACATGGACGAAGATGAGGTGCTGGTGAACAATTACGTTCATCCTGCCGATGAATCACGGTTTTAAAAGTTAATGTAAGCACATCATTACCTTGGCGCTTTGCCTAAAATCGGCAATACCATTTGGTATATAGCCACCTGCAATGGTGAATGGGTCGCCTTGCTCAGCTATTCTGCCACATCTTTAAAATGCGGTGTTCGGAAGAATTGGATTGGCTGGGGATTTCGCCACCAGTATGACCGTCTCCATCTAGTACTCCGTCCCAAAAGTCTTGACATATTTATTGGCAATTTGATTTTCTACGCTGCCTCCAGCATTTTATGACAGATATAATCTTCAAAAACAAATAATAAGTGATTCAGGGCACTCTCAGCATTCACCTGTTACGTTGCACGCCCATTGTCAGAGATATCGTATTCTGGTTGCACGTTCCATGCGCAGGCCATTTATTGGCATAAATTTTGCTTTCGGATACCTT
>JANTFJ010000104.1 GCA_024763495.1 Desulfobulbaceae bacterium
GTGCCGTAGATTTTCGTGATCAGGTCGGCGCAGCGTATTAGTCATACGTAAGCCGGATTGATCGCGGAAATATGCGGTGCCCTGTGAGCAGTTACCCTGAATCCCTTACAGTTATGGGGTTATCGCCGTCCGGGTGTACTTTATTGAGCGCTATTCTTGTTCTCTACTTGTTTGAAATGGTGTTATATATATTTTTTGTGACGGTCAAACCGTCCTTTTATCCCGTCCCAGACACATCGTAAATAATGTTTATAACCGAAAATATCCATTTTTCGGCTGACGATGAAAAACCATGTGTACATAAGATATTTAATGATAATCCGATGCTTGCCAAGGTAGTTCCAATAGTTAAAGGTGCTGTTTCTGATGAGACAGGTGAAATGAAGTTTTGATTCACTGTAATTGATTGGAATCAGGCCGAAAAAAATTCGGAAATGCTCGGCTTTGTCGGCGGGATGGTAAAACTTCGCATCCAGCAGGGTCACGATTTCAAAGCCCTGCTTCAGGCATCTGTATTGATGTTCAAAATCATCACCCCAGATGAACATTTCACCTTTTGGAAAGCCGACGGTATCAATTATTTTTCTGCTGAGCAGCAAGCCGTTAAAAGGGACGGCGGAAGGCATGATATCCTCGGGAAAATGTTCTTTAAGTGCTGAATATTTTTTAATTCTTCGGCCCTTTTTATTTTTTATATACCAGGTAAGTTCATTGTTGTCTGTGGTGTCGAGACTGATTGGCAGAATGTAATGGTATCTGTCGCTGTATTCTAATAATTTTTCTAAACATTCCGCTTCCGGATAGCCGTCATCGTCCATGAGCCAGACAAAATCGGCTTGCAGCCGGCGCGCCAGTCTGACTCCATATTCAAACCCACCGGCTCCACCAACATTTTTTGCCAGGCGCACGTAAGTTATGGATGTTTCATTTATTTCATGAGAAATCTTGGAGTTGGCGGCAAAATTAATGTTGTCCGTACCGCTGATGATGTTTTGCCCGGATAATAAATTTTCAGTTCCATCAGTCGAGGCGTTATCAATAATTATGATGCTGTCAACATGCTCTGTTTGTTGAAAAATAGAGGATAGACATCTCAGCAGTAGTTTGCCGCGATTAAAGGTCACGACAACCGCAATGATTTTTTTCATGAACAGGATCAATAAGTATGGCGGATATAACGATTGTCCATGGTCGTTGTCCCCTTTTGATCATAATTGCCGTCACTGGGCAGATCTGAAAAGACTTCTATGTCTGGAACAGAAACATGAAAAAAGTTTACATCGACCCTGCCGCCGGCGTCAAACCAGATTTTTACAAAAAGATCAGGGTTGTTTGGGCTGCCCCAGGTGACATCATTCGGGCTGGCATAAAAGTGACCCCAGACAACCTGATCGCCATTGGCGGTGGTATCGCTGCCGCCCTGCCGCCATACACCGTCAATGGGCCCGTCTACTGTATTTATTACCGCTCCTATCCGTAAATTATTAATAGTGCTGTAGCCTGCCGGGTTGGCAGAAAATGTAAAGGCGGCCGGATCATTGCCGTCTTCATCCTGTTGTGAATAATTCCTGAGACCGTCCTGGTAATAATGACGAATATAACGTCTGGTCATTGTGGTAGTAGAATTATTACTCATGCCGCCGTTATAGGGGTAGTTGGAGAAAACCTCAATATCAGGGACAGAGACATGGAAAAAGTTTACATCGACCCTGCCGCCGGCATCGAACCAGATTTTTACAAAAAGATCAGGATTATTGGCGCTGCCCCAGCTTTCATCACCAGGGTCGGCATAAAAATATCCCCAGATAACTTTGTCGCCGGAGGCAGTAGTATCCTCGCCGCCTTTATACCAGACACCGTCAACCGCACCTTTATCTTCAGTGTGTATTACAGCTCTTATCCATAAATCATCAGTAACCATGTAGCCGTTTACCGGGCCGTTACTGTCTGTCCGGTAAAACTTCACAGCCTGGGTTTCCGTAAAATCAGGCAGACTGACAACTGCATTCCCCTGTCCGTCAGCAGTAACGGAACAGGTGGAATCAGCTGTTGTTTTCGTCTCATCATAGGAGTCCCAGAATTCAAAAGTGAACTGTCCATGTGGTGCAAGCTTCGGGACTGTAAGTTTTGCTGACGATACTGTACTGTTTAATTGACGCCTTCTGTCATTTACCAGGAAGATAATCCCTTGGTTTCCATCAGTAATTCCTGTTTTGACAATAGGTATGCCTGTCCCGGAAACCGCAAGATATTCGCCGATCTGAACTGGCTGGAATCCTGAAAAGTCGAGATTGTCGGCAATAAAATTTTTCAGGGCTAATTGATATTTCCTCATCTGGTCAGGTAAGGCATGATCCTGACTTTCGAGCATTTCTCCAGGCCAGCGCAGGCCTGTCCCAACCTCTCCGGAGGCCAGATGACTCCATATCATGTTATGAAAGAACTGGTAATCCAGGCTTTCGGAGAAATATTGATCATATTCGGTTATATAAAATTTAATGGGGCCTGCTTCCGTATCAAAATAGGGTTTCGGGGTCAAGGTGTTGGCATAATAAAACTGCAGGCCCTGCTTTATGCGCTGAGCCGGAGCAATAGTATTGTCAAGATCAGCAACCTTGTAGTCAACTATACCGTTGGCTGACAGGGAACAGTTATCCGGATCATTTAAATTGGGATCCCTGATATCATGATAATACATATGGGTAGAACTCAGATCCAGGTGCCTGTTATTCAGAACAAGAGCGGCATCGGCTCCGACAATAGAGCTTTCGTCATCCTGGGTAAGGTGGTCACTGAATTTCGGATCCCATCGAACAGATGAAATATAAACCAGATGGTTGGAATCAATACTCCGGATATAATCGGCAAGCTCATTGACGGTTTCTTCCCTTGCGGAAAATGATGCCCTGTTCCAGCCCTTGTCCGGGTCGTCACTGTCGAATTCATTAATTATTTCCCAGGCCAGAAGATTTTTCCGATCACCAATAATCTCCACAAGTTTTGCCAGAATAGCCTTCAGGTAATCACGGTTTGCCTTGTTAAAAAAGTCTGATGGAGAACTCATTGGCCCTCCCATGGCAACATTAAATGGAGATTTTGACCAGTTGCTCTGGTAAAAAAAGGTATCAAAAGGAACGGCAACCACATTTATTGAATATTTTGCGCACTCATCCAGGAAAGATTGAATGAATGAAATAGTCTGATTATTAAAAGTAATATTGTTCGGCCCGCCGGCAAGGCTGCTGAACAGATAAAGGGGAGGATCAATTTCCATATCTTCAAACATGATCCTGATTGTATTTACTCCGTGATTGCTCAGATCCTGCAGATAGCTGCTGGTCGTTTCCACATTGGTGCCGGTGTAGAGATGATTAATGTACGGCCATGACATGCCCTGATTATCACCGATTACAATCAGGGGTTCTCCATTTTCCCAGGACAGATAACGCTTACCCGGATCAACTGTCAAAAAACCTTTATCTGTTGGCGTGGATGCGGCTGTGGTGGTAAAATTCGTTGAGGTTAAAGGAGATACATTACCCTGCTCATCAACAGCCTTGACTCCCAGGTAATAAGTTGTTGCGGGGGATAACCCGATAATCCGGAAAGATTCTTGAGAACCGGATTTCTGTGGGCGGAAATTATTTTTAAATACCGTGGCAGATGTCCAGTTTGACTCGGTTAAGGCACTGGTAGAATAACGAATGTCATAAAATTCAGCATAACCATTAGTCCCGTTGTCTCCTGAAGCATTAAATGATATTGTTGTGGCAAAGCTGCCGGTATCAGCACTGGAAAGGGCGGTTACGGCACCGGGCAGTACATTGTCGCCGGTAGCTGAAAAAACAAATTCGGCCCAGTTTTCAGGAATGCCTTCTTCTCCCATATAGCGGGTAATTTCATCCGCTACCCGCTTATACTGTTCATAATACTCCGGATCAAGAGTTGAACCGGTGTCATCTTCTATAATGGTAAAATTCATCCCCATTGAATCACCGTCAACCGGAGCGCCGGCTGTCTGGTCACCAAAAATATTATGCCAGCTCAGGGCAACTTCCAGGGTATAGCCGCCATCTTTCCGGCTTTCCGCGGTAATGTCGGACCAGGAATAATCGTTCATGGTTCCCTTGTAGGCGACAACCTTGTTGATTGTCTCAAATATGGTTGCGCCTACGGTATTGCCCAGCCCGTCACCCCGGTCAAATCTGCTGGCAGAACCATCAGCATTTATCGCGAAAATTCGATCTCCCGACTGAACAACTGTATCCCGGCTGAGATCAGGGTCAATTTCCCACTTGAAAGCATCATCATCCCAGGTACTCAGCCATGGAATTGCTGCCAAATAATTATCAACCCACAATTCATAATCTTCAACGTCAGCACCGAGATAGAGATAGCTGCTGTCCCATGACAGGTAAATTTCAATTTTTGAATCTTCGCCAAAAAATTTATAAAGTGTAATATGGGCTTTCTCGCTCCATTCACCAGGGGTAAGCACCCCATCGATAACAGGTGTTCTCTGGGGGATAAATCGTCCGAAAAAATCATATTTTGCCGCCTGGCTCGAAGAAACGCTTCCAGCAAAACAAATGAGGCAGAAGAGCAGGAACATCAATTTGGACTTAATCATACTGAATTTCTCCTGGACTGAAATCTTCACGTGTTATGGAAAAATTAGGGTTGAAATAAGGGTCATGATCGATAACATGCCGCCATTTTTGTCTCAGCCTGGAGGCATCCGGTTCAACACGCATCTCATGGATAGCTTTGACCGCAATATGATGAATAAATTTCGCATAGGGGGTATAGGTAATCAATAAATTTTTTTCTCGTAACTTCAAGCAATAATCCACATCCCAATAAGCTTTGGAAAAGTCCGGATCAAAACCTCCCTCCGCCATGAAGAGTTCTTTTTTTGTCATCATACCAAGTCCCATTACCGCGCTGTAATTGCTTATCATTCTTTTTAACCCGACATATCCCGGCGTATCAGGTGTGGCCCGGTGGGCATAGCCGAGCAGTCCCAGGCACCCAAGGATGACCCCGGCATGTTCCACCAGACCATTTTCATAATAAACTGTTCCGCCTGCCGCGCCGACCTCGGGTCGCTGAATATGTTCCAGCAATCCTTTCATGCTTTCAGCCGCGGCAATTTCCATTTCATCATCAAGAAAAAAAAGGATGTCATTTTCGGCATATTCCACCCCTTGATTAAATGCCAGGGGAATATTGTCAGCCGTGCGGACGACCCGGACAGGGATATCGGGACACCAGGAATTCGCCTTTTCGGATGTCAGCGGCAAGGGTGAACAGACAATTATCTCTCTCTTTAAAAATAACGGAACTGAATTTTTAATATTAAGAAGCAGCCGTTGTAATCCTTTATCGTTCCCTCGGAAAAATACCATAATTGAACAACACAGCCCTGGAGAGATATCTCTTACGACTCTGTATACACCGGGCCAGGCATCCGGGGCATCCAGAGCGGTTCCTTTGATATTCCGTCTTGTCAGAGCGTCCTTTAAGGCGGCGATTCCGGAAACAAAAACAGCTGGTTTGTTGTCGGGATTCAGGGATATGGAGCCTGCCCCCATACGCCAGTGATATAAAATTCGAGGGATATGAAATATCTTTTTCGTCTTCTCCGTCACCCGCAGGATAAAATCGTAATCCTGGGAACCTTCATATGCCTTGCTGACCCCTCCAAGTTCATTATACAGAGAACGCCTGCAAAGTACAAAATGCATTATGTAATTAAATGAAAGGAGCAGATCAGGATTCCAGTCGGATTTAAACCACGGGCAGCAATATTCCCCCTTTAGATTAATTTTATCCTCATCGCAATAAATACAATCAATATCAGGATATTTCCTGCAAACCAGGTAAAATTCAAAAAGAGCCGAAGGGTGCAGTTCATCGTCATGATCCAGGACACCGACAAATTTCCCTCCGGCAAGCCGGGCCGCTTTGTTAATCGTGACGGCGATGCCTTCATTGGCTTCAGAAAATTCAAATTTAACGCGGCTGTCAAGTCTGGCATATTCCTGGATAACAGGTCTGACTTCCGGCGTAATGGAGCCGTCATCTACAATACAGAGTTCCCATTTTCTATAGATTTGAGACCGTAGGCTATCAAGGCATTTTTTTAAAATTTCGGGATCAGAGTTGTAGGCAGGAACAAGAATAGAGAAAAGAGGTCTGTCTCTCCATGAGAGCAGCAAGTCAATGGCGTTGTGGATGTTTGCTGTAAAAAATTTCTGAAATGATTTTTCTTTTACGAGAAAATCATTTTGAATGAGAAAACCAATGATCAGAAAAATCCATTTTCTCACTAATCCTTTAAAGGTGTCACGCCACAAATTCAACAAATTATTATTCCCGGAATGTAACTGCTCAGGTAGGGGCGAAAAACGTAAGCGCTCCATGTACACCGCCCTGCACACGCTTCAACCCTGCGATATACTGATGTATTCGCACATGTGCATGGCACTGTCGCTGCCCATGAGCGCTATTGATCGCGACAAGATCTGCTGCCCTGTGAGCAGTTACATATTATCTTTTCCTGCCGGAAGGATGAAGGTTATTCACTATTTGCGGATACCATAATGTCAATTCTTCACCAGCCGCGAGCAAGGCATTGACAGATTCCACTCCCTGCATAAAAGAATGATCCATATTGCCCACCTCATAGCGCCATGCCCCGAATCGTCCCCTGGAATAAATATTTTTTTTCTCTAAATTGTCGAGCACCGGGAAAAGGGCCTCATCTCTTCCCAGAGAAGGGGTGGGGTATCCTTTTTTGATGTAGTGATGCCAGGTGTGGGAAATATTTCCCCGGCTTTCGATAATGCCGGTATTCAGCAAACCTTTAATCACATCGTCAACAACATTTTTGGAATCCACTTTTTTGTAAGGACTTTCACTGACTTCACACATCAGGGACCACTGTTTTGCTATATCGGGGACATTGTTTGGTGAATAATTGCTGAAGACTGTAACCCGGTAGAAGGGACAGTTATCTTCCGGGAAATAAAGCCAGCATTTATCTGCCAGCTTATCCGCTGTCCTGCCCGTCAATCCCATGCCGACAATATGTGTCCCGGAACAGCACAAAGCGGATTTGCCGAGCGCGGCGAGTTCGGGATTTGTATAATCAAGAAGTTGCGTCAAGGGTATAGTGCTTAATAATACGTCATATTCCTGACTGGAACCGTCAGTGAAGGTTATTTTGTGTTTTTCCGGATCAAGTTCGGACAGCTGTTTGTTCAGATGCAGGTTGCGGGACGGAAGTTTTCCGGCCATAGCACGCCAGATTGCCCCGGTGCCGCCATGTCTGGGAAACCGAAAGGTCGCGTTCGGCCCCCATAAATCACTTTTTTCAGCAAAAACAGCATCATGGAGAATATCTTTGAGGTCAACCGGCGCAACCCTTTCTCCTACCCATGACCAGGCCATTTTTTTTAGCGGATATGCCCACACCTTGAAATTATATGGATTGAGAAACCATTTTGCCAATCCCGTTCCAAAGGTTTTTGCTATCCACTCTTCAAAATGAGCCGGTTTCACCTCATCATGTTTTTTAAGCTCTATAATACCCTGCAGGCACTCCCAGTATATTTCTTTCGGCAGTTGATGAATATTATTCTGCAACGGATAAGGAATAAAGCGATTCTGCATCCATATCCAGGCTTCCCGTTTATGCAGTTCCCAGCCGTTATCCAGATCAAAAAGATTTTCAATAATCTGATCAAAATATGAATAGTGGCTGAAAAGCACATGACCGCCGATATCCCACCAGAAGCCTTTATCGTCCTGAAAAGAGGCGGAAAGTCCACCCCAGAAATCATTTTTTTCATAAAGCGACCAGCTTTCATGTCCCAGTTCAGCCAGGCGCCAGGCTGCCCCCAGTCCGGTGGGCCCCCCGCCGAGAATAATTATTTTCATAATATTGTTTTATTGTAACTACTCATGGGGTAAGCGCTTAATGATTGCAAACCTCAGTATTTGTAACTGCTTACAGGGTCCCGTAGATTTTCGTGATCAGACTGGCGCAGCACTGGTTCTATGTAAGACAGGCTGATTGCGGAAATATGCGGTACCCTGTGAACGTAAGCGCTCCATGAACACCACCCTGCACCCGTTTAAACGCCGCGATATACCTGATGTATTATCGCGAGCGTTGAAACGGGCACATGGCGGCA
>JANTFJ010000105.1 GCA_024763495.1 Desulfobulbaceae bacterium
ATGGTCAGTCAAAATCCTCAACGTAGCCCTGCTACGCCTGCGGTTTTGCCTGCCCATGATCGCCTCAACCTGTATCATATTTACCACCTCAAAATGTAAATTTATTTATGAACGAGCCCTTAACTGTGAACTGTAACCATACCCTAAACCACAACAGCAGAAGTCTTATGTCCGGGCTTCTGCTGTTTTTTATTGCCTTACATTTTGCCGCTCCCAGCCTGGCCGCAAGCAGCAGGGCACTGCAGAAACAGCTGGATACTCTCATTGATAATGGCGGTTATATTTTATCGCGGAATAACCGCGTAATTATTGCCCACAAACCAGATACCCTGTTTTCACCAGCAAGTATCTGGAAAATTGCCACCAGCGCTGAAGCGCTTCACATTCTAGGCCGAAATTATCGTTTCCCTACTGATTTTTATCTTGATTCCAGCAATAATCTTTATATTAAAGGTCATGGCGACCCCTTGCTGATCTCTGAAGAAATCAGCGACATTGCTGTTTTGTTCAAAGAAAACGGGCTTACATCAATCAATAACATCTATCTTGACGACACGGATTTTCAACTTGAAAGCAGGGGTTCAGGGGCGGGAACAAGCTTAAACCCCTATGACGCGGCTGACAATGCCCTGGCGGTAAATTTCAACACCATTTTTATTGATAAAAAAAAGGATGGAAGCATAACCTCGGCAGAACCTCAGACGCCATTTCTGCCCTTGATGCTGGAGAAGGGCAGAAATTTAAAACCGGGCCGCCATCGAATAACTATTGCTCACAGGGGGGCTGAAAGTCTGCGCCTGGCCGGGGAACTTTTTCGGGCCATCCTGGCCCAACAGGATATCCGCTGTTCAGGTACAATCAGCCCCGGAAAAGTCCCTATGAACTTAGTAATTTTCCAGCGCCATTACTCTATCAAGCTCGATGAAATAATAAGGCAAATGCTCCTTTACTCAAACAACTTCATGGCCAACCAGCTTTTTCTGGCCTGTGGAGCAAAAGCAGAGGGGATTCCGGCAACCTGGGAAAAAGGCAAAAAAACCTTGAACAATTTCCTGCTTGATGAAATCGGCCTGAACAAGGGAAATTGCCGGGTTGAGGAAGGTTCCGGCCTGTCCCGTAAAAACAAAATAAGCCTGCGGGCCATGCTTAAGGTACTTGATTATTTCAAGGATAATCGTGGTCTGCTGGAGAGAAAAAACGGCCTGCTGCTTAAATCCGGAACCTTGAGTAATGTTTTTTCCTATGCCGGTTATTTTTCCACACCCGGTAACCTTGATAGTTTTGTTATCATTCTTAATCAGAACACAAACAACCGGGATAAAATTTTAAGTTTAATAACCGGACATCAATTTACAGGAGGCCATGTTCCCTCAGGTAACGGAAATCATTAATATCCGTTTCAATGATATGTTTTTTCAGCCAGTTGAAGAGAAAATTAAAAATTTCCTGAGCTGTTACATCTTTGTTGTTACTGAATCTTTTCTGGTAATCCATTGTCTGCTTGACAAATTCCCAATGTTCCAGGCGATGAGCTGTAAAATTGGGGAGTCTGGCAGTATAGGTCTCCTCGCTCTTGAAATGAAAATCAACGTAGTTGACCATATCTTCAAGCACTTTATCTATACTCTTTCTATCATTATCGTTGTTTATTGAATCAAGCAGAATATTCAACATCTTAAAAAGTTCTTTATGCTGGTTATCAGTCTCCTCGACCCCAACACTGTATTCTTCTTTCCACGGGATTAAATCTGTCATGTCTGCTCCTGAACTTCTATCATCTATTTCAAGTAACTGCTCACAGGGCACCGAAAGGAGTCGGAGTTTATGCCCTGTAAACAGTTACAAACAACTATCCGTTGTCAATTTCCATACTGATATCACAGGCTGGGGCTGAATGAGTCAGGCAGCCAAGTGAAATTATGTCTACACCGCTTTCCGCCACAGTCCGGACGTTTTCCATGGTAATACCGCCGGAGGCCTCAACTATTGCTCTCTTGTCAATCAGCTTAACAGCCCGGCTCATCATTTCCGGATCCATGTTGTCCAGCATGATAATCTCTACCCCGCAGGCCAGGCATTCCTTCACCTGGCCAAGGGTTTCAGTTTCCACCTCAATTTTCAAGGTATGCGGGGCATATTGTTTTATTTTCTCAACTGCTTCGGCAATGGAACCGCAGGCCGCTATATGGTTATCCTTAACCAGGATACCGTCTGCCAGGCTGAAACGATGATTATGGCCGCCTCCCACCCGAACCGCGTATTTTTCCAAGGCTCGAAGACCAGGGGTGGTCTTGCGGGTATCCACTATTTTAACCGGCAGCCCCCTGACCTCTTTAATAAATTTACTGGTCAGGGTGGCAATACCGCAGAGTCGCTGGGTCAGGTTCAGGGCCAGCCGTTCACCAAGGAGAAGGTTAACAACGCTTCCCTTAATCTCCAGTAATTGTTCACCCTCCTTAACCCTCAAGCTGTCGGCAACACCCGCGACCTCACAATCCGGCTCAAGAAAGGTAAAAACCTCAGCCGCGACCTTTTCCATTCCAGCCACGACCATTTCCTGCCTGGCAATAAAAACGGCCCTTCCCTGTTGGCGGGAATTAAAAACAGCCTCAGTAGTAATATCCCCCGCGCCAACATCTTCCGCCAGAAACCGACCAATATCTTCTTTAAGCATGTTGTTTATTTTCAGCTACCCTGTCCAGTATTTCTCTAATTTGCGCGATAAACTCCTGCATAATTAAAGGCTTTGTTATTGTTTCAATAACATCCAGGTCACGGCATTCGACTTCAACAATTTTTCCCTGAAAACCGGTACAGAGAATGATGGGAATATCAGGCCGAATTTTTTTAATTTTTTTAATCAATTCAGGGCCGGATAAACGAGGCATGCTAAAGTCGGTAATAACCAGATCAAAAGAATCAGGGTCACTACTGAAAAGTTTCAGGGCCTCACGGCTGTCTGTCACGGCATCAACCCGATAGCCACTAATGCCCAACATCTCTTTTACCACCATAACAACAATTTCTTCGTCATCGACAAAAAGAATTTTTTCCGAACCGCTACCTGCCGTTACCGGCTTATTTACTTTTTTCTCATCTTCGATTTCTTCTGTAACCGGTAGATAAACCTGAAAGTCCGTCCCTTGGCCAGGGACACTGTCAACCAGGATAAACCCCTTCAATTTTTTTATAATTCCATGCACAACAGACAGTCCCAGGCCGGTTCCTTCACCTTCTTCCTTGGTGGTAAAAAAAGGCTCAAAAATATGACCAAGCACTTCATTATCCATGCCGCAGCCTGTATCTGACACAGTCAGGCGTTGATAATTCCCTGGTTCAGCGTCAGGAATACCGCCGGTAAAATCTTTATCCAACCTGACATCATCTAAGGAAATTGTCAAGGTACCGCCGTCTTTTTCCATAACATGACCGGCATTAGTACAGAGATTCATGATGACCTGGTGGAGCTGGCTTGGGTCACCCATAACCAGTGATTCCGACCTTATGTTTTCCTTAATGATAATGGAATCAGGCAAAGATGCTTTAAGGAGTTTGACAACTTCCTTGGCTATATACTTATTATGGATCGGTTTTGTTTTAAATTCCCGTTGACGGCTGAAGGTAAGAATCTGCTGGATAAGCTGGCGGGCCCGGTCCGCTGCCTTAATCACCTCAAGTAAGTTATCGTAAGCCGGTGTTTTTTGTTCCATGTCAAACATGGCTATTTCTGTAAAACCGTAAATCCCGGAAAGAATATTATTGAAATCATGGGCAATACCACCAGCCAGGGTGCCGATGGCCTCCATCTTCTGAGTATGCCTGAGCATGGCCTCAAGTTCCAACTGCCTGGTTACATCACGTTTAATACAGACATAACCTACGATACTGGAACCGGAATCAACAATGGGGCTGACTGTCGCCTCTTCCTGAATAACTTTTCCCTGACTTGTTTTACTCTCTAGACGCCCGCGCCAGACAAGCCCCTGTTTTGCCGTATCCCATAATTTTTTTGTCAGCTCAGTATCCTGTGTACCGTTTTTTTTAATTAAAAGCGGTGAACCGATTATCTCGGGCCGGGAATACCCCATAGTCTTTTCAAAAGCAGGATTAACATATTCAATAATTCCTTCATTGTCAGTAATTATAACCTCTTCGGCTGACTGCTCCAAAGCGGTAGCCAGCCTGGCTATTTCCCTGGTGCGATCTTCCACCAGTTCTTCAAGTCGCTGCTGATAATTTCGATTTTCCGCCAGCAGCCTGGCCCGTTCCAGAACCCGGTTGACCACATGTTCCAGGGCCAGCATATCGTGGACAGGCTTGGTTACATAATCCCAGGCCCCATCCCTGATAGCCTCAACCGCATCTTCAAGCACACCGGTTCCGGAAACAACTACCACCGGAATTTCCGGAGCCTCACCGGCCAGGGAACGAATAACATCCCTGCCATCCATTTCCGGCATCCGCAAATCCACCAGAACGATATCAGGATGATATTTCCGGAACATTTCCAGCCCGAGTCTGCCGTTGCCGGCCTCAAGGATATCAAAACCAATATCTTCAAAATAGGCTTTTATTGTCCGGCGTAATAAATCTTCATCATCAATCGTTAACAGGGTCAACTGTTTATTATCCATATGATCACTCCGCCAATAACTGTAAAACAGCTGATTTTAACCGGGCCATATCAACAACCGGCTTCAAAAAAACATAATTGCCGGTCAGCCCGAATGCGCTGAAAGATTCAGGCAGCTTATAATCGGTTGAGCCGGTATGGATAAGAAATTTCACCTTGTTCCCACGCGCATGGGATTGCTCAATAACTTCATTGCCGTTTATTCCCGGTAAGCGCAGATCAACTATAGCCGCGTCTATTTTATTTTCCGCCATAACGGCAAGAGCTTCCTCGCCGCTGTGCGCTGTAAATATTTTGAATCCTTCATCTTCAAAATAGGCGGCCAGGTTACGCACCAGGCACTCTTCATCATCAACTATCAATAGAGCAATTTTGTCATTCATTCTTTTCTTCCATGTCAGCGGCCAGGGGCAGGTTAATAATAAATCTGCTTCCCCTGCCTGGAGTAGATTCAACATTAATTTTTCCTTGATGATTGTTGGTAATAATCATAAATGATACTGAAAGCCCCAGGCCGGTGCCGGTTCCCACTGGTTTTGTGGTAAAAAACGGCTCGAAAATCCTTTTTCTGATATTTTCGACCATGCCGATGCCGTTATCTTCTATTTCAACCCTGATCAATTGCTCTTTCCTCTCACGCCTGACCCGCAACACAATTAATGGTTCTTCATTACCCTCAGACTCGGCAATAGCCTGGGCCGCGTTTTTAAGCAAATTAAGAATAACCTGTTCAATTTCAGTAACAAACATTGGTATCTTGGGCAAGTCAGGCTCATATTCCCGAATAATTTTAATATGGCGAAAATCATATTTCTTCTTTAAATCATAATCACTGGCCGCAAGTTCTAAGGTCTTATCAAGCAGTTCAGTGATATCAGCATTCTGCTTCATGGAATCACTTCGACGACTGAACTGGAGCATGTTAGCGACAATGGCGGCAGCTCTCGCTCCTGCCTTCCGAATATCTTCAATAAAATCAAGAATCATTCGTTTTTTCAAATAAGCGTGAATAGTATCAACAGAGGTGCCGCAATCCTCAGCCGCCTTGACATTAGCAGCAATATCCGGGGAGACCCGGCGGGAAATATTCTGGGCTGACTGCATCATGATGCCCAGCGGATTATTTATTTCATGGGCCATGCCCGCGGCCAATCCTCCTACTGACATCATTTTTTCAGTCTGCACCATCATTTCCTCAATGCGCACTCTTTCCGTCACATCATCAAGAAGGATAACCGCGCCCTCAACTCCGTTGGCAATCAAGGGATAAATAGTCATATCCGTATAACGAATCTCTTCTTCCTTCTTGTTGGTCATTCTATTATCGGTTATAACTCTTCGTTCCCTGACAGCCTGTTTGATCTTGTCCATTTCATTGACCAATCCAGGCATTATATCCGTCAGCATCCGGCCTCTGGCCTCATAAAAAGAAATTCCACTGATTTTTTCCGCCTGTTTATTCCATTGAGTTATCTGCCCGCCGGGATCAATCCCCACCAGCACCGACGGCATGGAATCAATGATATTGCTGAGATAATTACGCAGTTGCCGCATTTCCCCGGCCGCCTCAATTCTATCTGTTATGTCGGTAGAAATTCCGCACAGGGCATATGGTTGAGCATTTTCATCATAGAGAGGAAATTTTACGGAAATATAGGTATGGACACCACCAGCCTGGCTGACCTGTTCTTCAAACTCCATTAATTTTTCATGGCGAATAACCGCCAGATCATTTTCCTTAAAAATTTTTATCTCTTCAGCTGAAAAAATATCCTGTTCTTTCCAGGTCTGAATATCGTTGACATCGACATTGAATAGATCGGCAAAACGCTGATTAACCATAAGATAATTTCCCTGAAGATCCTTAAGGTAAACCAGGGAACTGGTATTATCGATAATTGCACGCAGCTGTTTTTCACTTTTTCGCAGCTGGAGTTCTCTTTTTTCAATCCGGGCCAGCATATTATTCAGGCCGTCTGCAAGTTGACCTATTTCATCATTGCCCTGGATTGCCGCCCGTTTTGAATAATCTCTTTCCCGGGAAACATCCTCTGCCAGGCCGGCTAAATAAAGTATCGGCCCTGAGATTAGGGCTTGGAGCCGGGCTGAAAGAACAAAGGCAATAGCGCCGGCAATGAGCAGCATCAAAATGGAAACAACAATGCTGTTATTGACAAAGGGATTCAATTCTCGAAGGTCGGACTGGATAACAATAGTGCCAATGATTTGATCTCCCATGGTTACCTTGCGTCGTACCAACAGAGTTTTATTCTCAAAACTATAACCTGATTCACTGCTGTAGGCCGGGCACATTGCCATGGCCGTATCCCGGCTCCAGGCTGCAAACTGATTACCATTACTACTGTAAAGGCAGGCTAACATGATGGAATCCCTGGTTCCCAGCGATTCCATTACATCCTGGGCATCTTTTGGATCATTAAAGGCCAGTGAGACTTCCGTGTTGTCGGCAATTATTTCGGCCTGTGAAATGAGTTCCTCGGCCAGGAACTGTCGAAACGCATACCATTGATAAAAAATAAATACCGAGCTTGCCAGCAGCATGGAGCAGGAAGAGACTATCATGATAACAGACAACAGTTTACCGCGAAGGGCCAGGCCTGACAAAAAACCTGTCTGTGAAAAGAAAAAATCGCGGTCGGAATTCAACTTACTCATGGCCTGCCTCAACAACCAGATCAGCAACCCGTAATAATCTGGCTCGAAAGGTGATACCCGCCCTGGCAGCGGCTCGACGGTTTATGGCAAACTTAACCTTATTTTGTTTCATGAACAGCCCTATCATGCCGCCTTTATAGACAAATTCTCTGGATTCGCTTACCGTAAGTATCGGCAGGCCAGCCAGGGACGCGATGATTCTATTTAATTTATAAGTCAGTTTCTTACTGATAAAAAGAAGTTGGCATTTTTGCAGGTCAACAAGTGGGGCGTTATCCGGCAAATGACGCACAGCCAAGACCCTGCCGTTAATCGAGGTTCCAACTACGGGATTAAAAAAATCATTAAATGGATTCTGACCGAGAATACCGATCGTGATGGTGTTATCAGTGGTTGAAAAAGCCCCTGGCGGCCATTCGGTAAAATTCAGGAATTGATAAATAAAAGCTGCTTCTACCTGGTAATTGCTTTTGTCATCACAATAAGCGGGATCAGGGAAGGCCAGATTCGGCAGCAGCAGACAACAGATAAACATTGCCCGAACCACCCAGGCAAACCTGGAGGACAGTACGGAGAATATATGGCAGAACTGCCTTGGGATAAATTCCAAAAATGGACTGAAGAGCAATAAAAACATGCTAAAGTATATTAAAAATATACTCTTTGAAGCAAGTTATTTTACCGAGCCCTTTGGAATGCGAAGTTATTTTGTAACTACTCATGGGGTAAGCGTCCTAACTTCGTTAACCCCTGTACTTGTAACTGGTTACAGGGTGCAGGTAAGCGACTAAAGGGAGACTCCGTTAGATTTTCGTGATCAGGTCGGCGCAGCGTATTAGTCATACGTAAGCCGGACTGATCGCGGAGGTAAGCACCCTTAAAAACAGGG
>JANTFJ010000106.1 GCA_024763495.1 Desulfobulbaceae bacterium
TGCCGCCATGTGCCCGTTTCAACGCTCGCGATAATACATCAGGTATATCGCGGCGTTTAAACGGGTGCAGGGTGGTGTTCATGGAGCGCTTACATCCTCTCCATGTTAATTACTTACAGCGCTTCGCGCCCATGATGAGACGCGAAGCGTTGTTTCTGCCTGAGAGTTAACATCCTTCCACGGCCTGCTTCTTAACAGTTTTAACCTTGAGGTTGTCGCCTACGTGCATTTTTTCGGCCTTGTCTCCACAATCCATGGTAACGATGTTGTCTTTAATTTCAGTAACAGTGCATTTGGCGCTGGAAGCGATGCTCATGCTCGCAGAACTGAAAATAAAGGAGAGTGCCAATAAGGTTGTTGTCAGTTTTTTCATGGTGTTCCTCCCTGGATAAAGATTAATTGTTTGGTAACTATTCAGCAAAGGGCAAAAAAAACTACCCAAACCACTGTGCTTTCTGCTATTTACCGTGACATTGCTTACAACTTGTCGGGCCGCTCTTTTTTTTGGCCTTTTTCATTTTTTTATGACAGGTCAGGCAGGTGCCGTGGATAAATTTTTTGTAATTTTTACCGCCGCCATTGGCGTCTAGAGCATGTGCCAGTCGTTCACAGGGTTGTTGACTTGTAATGGCTGACTTAGAAGCGGCTCCCGGATGACAGGCTGTACAGGTAAAGGTGTCAGTATAAGGCCGGTCGCTGAATTCCTGGTTGCCTTGCAGGTATTTTCCGGCGTGAGCCGCGTGGCTGAATCCCTTTACCTCTTTTTTGTCCCTGGCCAGGCCTGGGAGGTCTGGGCAGACAGCCTGAATATTTATATCAACGGTTTCAGGAATTTTTTCCTGATCCGCTGCCCAGAGCGGGGTCTGGAATAACATAAATGTTGTCAGGGTCAGGGTTGCGCCTTTCAGTATTTTTGTTGAGAGTGAAAAGCCCTTTTGTCTCATGATGTCCTCCTTTAGTGGTTTAAATCTGGTAACCGCTCACAGGGCACCGAATCCGGAGTCTCGCAAACTCGATTACCCCGTGATTAGTTACTGAATTTGAATAACTGTCCTGTTACCTGAACATTACGGATTTATTTGTGAAAAAAATAGAGGACATCGGGCCGAATAAGCCTTTATGTAGCTGGATGTCGGGTCGGCATTTAATAATTTCAAATAGTTATGGCTGGCAGGTGTCGGGTCAAGCAGTGCTCATATATCCTGGTAACAGGCAGAATGTCATTGCGATGGCGAGAAAATAGGGTGAGAATTTTGATAATATTGGGTTAAATAGGATTGTTTTCTTTTTGACCTTTGATTTTGGGTAACTATTCAGCAAAGGGCATAAACTCCGACTCCGAATCTAAGGCACTGGTAAACGCTTAAAGACTTAAATATTGCGTAACTACTCATAGGGTAAGCACCCTAATGATTGCAAATCCCAGTATTTGTAACTGGTTACAGGGTGCCGTAGATTTTTGTCATCAGACCGGTGCCGCGTATTAGTCATACGTAAACCGGGCTGATGGCGGAAATATGCGGCACCCTGTGAGCAGTTACAATATTACAAAGACTTACTCCCTGGTGAACAGTTACATATTTTTCAGGAATAACCATGTTGCAGATAGATGGTGATAAAATTCGTAATTTACGGGAAAGTCAGGGGGTGACCCAGCTTTTTCTGGCGACAAGTGTCGGGGTTACTACTGATACGATTTCTCGTTGGGAAAATAAACGCTATCCTACCATAAAAAAGGAAAACGCCTTTAAACTTGCCGAAGCTCTTGAAGTTGATATTGCTGAAATACTTTTGAAAAATCATGAAGATGAAGACAAGATATCAGCAGAAGTCAAGGAGGATAAAGAAGAAAAAGAAAACAAAAGAATTCCTGTAAAGGGTAAAATTCCTTTGTTTATCCCGTTGCTGCTGTTGCTGGCCGGCGGCGCTGCCTGGCTGCTTCGTCCCGCACCTCCAGTGGCCAATGTCCGCTGCCGTCGAGTCCTGCCGGCCCAGACTCCTGCCGGCCAGCCCTTTCCCGTGGTGATCCGGGTTGATATCGGCGATACAACAGACTCAGTTTCTTTAATTCTCAAGGAAAATGTCCCTGAAAAAGTGCAAATTATGCGGGGCTCCCCTCCTTTTTCTATCCTTGATCGCGATAAGGGAGTGATAAAATGGATAAAAAAAATTGATCGGAGCATGATTTTTGGTTATTTGGCTGGAACTGATCCTGGTTATCAATTTAAGAAGATCAGCCTTTCCGGCTCTATTACCCTGCGGCGCAAAGGGCAGCAGACAAAAAATGTTCATGGCGATAGACAGCTTGAAATCGCTCCTTTTCATTGGGCGGACAGTAACAGAGATAATAAAATCAGTGATGAAGAAATTTTGGTTGTTTATGATGAATACAGTGATCTTAAGGACTTGGGCCTGGATATAGATCAGATTGAAGAAATGTGGCTGGGAGCTGGTTATAGCTTTGATCAGGAACAGCAGAAGTTTATCATTAAGGAGTAATCGGGGAGGATAAGAGATGCGAAATTTGACTTTCAGCGGCTTACGCCTGGTTATCTGCCTCTGCGTTGGATTGCTTGGATGTTTTGCCGTAATGCCTTCCATGGCCCGGGCCGAAGGAATTGTTTCCTGTAAATATCTCAAGGCCGAGGGGCGTAATATCGAATTACAGCTTGAGGTGACAGGGCCGGCGCCGGTAACTATCATTGTTCTTCAGTATCTACCTGCTGGCGTGAAAATCCTTAACTCAAAGCCTGCCATGAAAAAATATAATCACAAAAAAGGGGTGGCTAAATGGCTTTTGAAAAATGTCAGGCCTGGCAAAATGAGGGTGAGGATGAAATTTGATAAAGCGCTGAAGCCGGGAAAAATTAAAGGAGAGTTACGTTACCGGGTGCCGGGAAGTGGCACCATGGAAAGTATGTTGATTAACTCCTGAGGTCGGCAATAATTTTTTTAATCTGTTTTTCCTGCTTTTCGATACTGCGGGTAAGATAAAACTGGCCCAGGGCACGGCGCAGGTTTTGTTTTGTGTCCCTTGTCTTGAAATAGATGTTACCAGCAAGGAAATCGCTGAAAAAACGCAGGCCCAGCTCAAAAGGAATAAGGTTTATCGCTTTAAAAATATAATTGTATTCAGGCGGAGATATGAATTTTTTTGCTTCAGTAAAATAACCCTGGAGGATAATACGGCACAGTTCGAGGTTAAAAAATATTTTTTGCGGATTGGTCATGTCCTCTCCATGAGAACTACAGCATGAACGGAGACAATCACCGATATCATAATGAATAAGTCCAGGTTGTACCGTGTCAAGATCTATTAAGCAGACGACCTGGCCGTTTTTTTTGTCTACCATTATATTATTAATTTTTGGATCTCCGTGGATAATTCTTAAAGGGAGCTGCCTGTTTTTTGCTTTTTCCAGGACTTCGGCCAGGGAGCGCCGCTGGTCAATAAAATTTTGGCAGAATTGTATTTCTGCTGACGTTTTCCTGTCTTTTTTTGTCTGCGCATCATAAATTTTCAGGTATTTCGGGGTAATATGGAATCCCGGCAGGGTATGGTGCATTTTCTCCGGATGAAGAGTGCTTAATAGGTTATGAAAGCGCCCCAGACCAAGGCCTAGCTGGTAAGCGTGGTCAAGGTTCTGGATTTTTTCATGGGCGACTGCCTGTTCAATAAAGCTTATAACCCGCCAGCATGATGAGCCGCTGACAACAAAATCAAGGCCGTTTACGGCAGGGTAAAGTTCCGGCAGTTGGGGGCTGGACAGGGAAAAATAATTTGTTTTTTTTAACTGGGCGCGTAAATGATTGGTCAACCTGCGGAAATTTTCCATAATCAGCTCCGGCTCCGGGAAAACCTGCTGGTTGAGCCGTTGCATGATACATTTTTTTGTTTTTTTACCGGTAAGATGAATCAGGAACGTATCGTTAATATTACCCTTACCAAAGGGCTCAATGGAAATGACTTTTCCCGGCAGTTGGAATTGACCGGCAATATTTTTTAAATTATTCATTTTATGTAACTACTCACACCTTAAAAACAGGGCATAAACTCCGACTCCGTGAGGCGCGGCTGAACAGTACCATTTTTGAAGTTTGTTGACTGTTTTACTGATAGCGATCAATAAACCACACCTTGACTTTTGAGAAGGCAAGGCCTGTAAGCGTTTCAAGGATGCCGCCATGTGCCCGTTTCAACGCTCGCGATAACACATCAGGTATATCGCGGCGTTTAAACGGGTGCAGGGTGGTGTTCATGGAGCGCTTACGTTTTACTTGTTTTTCCGACTCTTGCTATAGTCATATTATACTTGACAGGAAATGTAAATATTGGTATTTGCTTTACGTTTGCAAATGGTATTATTCAGTAGAATGAAAAGTTATTTTTTGAGTGAGTCTTTATATTTTTTGAGTGAGTCCTTATATACAAACCAGCAGGCGCGTAGCTCAGGGGGAGAGCGCTACCTTGACACGGTAGAAGTCGGCGGTTCAATTCCGCCCGCGCCTACCACAATATGACGGATTTTGCGATAATACATCGGTATGTCACCGGGGTGAAGCGTGTGCAGGGTAGTGTTCATGGCGCCCTGAGCATATTAATAAAATACTACCTCACGGGGTAAGTGCCGGAACATCGCAAACCGCCTAATTGTAACTGCTTAAGGGTATCGTAGATTTTCGTGGCCAGGTTGCCGCGTATATGTCATACGTAAGCCGGGCTGGACGCGGAAATATGCGGTGCCCGGTGAGCAGTTACTAAAATACTCTAAATAGCAGAGGAACAGCCGGGACAGGATGGGTGTGAGGAATTCACTCGTATTCATGTCCCTTGATTTGTTTTGAGATAATGACAGAGATTACTGTTTCCATAAAAGAAGGCAAGGCCGGGAAGTTTAACCCGGGGATAACAGTTGCTGAAGCGGTGAAATCCCTTTGTTCCAGTAAGGAACGGAAGCGGACGCTGGCCGTCCGTCAAGGTGATGGTGAACTGCTTGATCTTGCTGCTTCCGTTGATTCCGATATGGAATTCAGCCTCATTACCACTGATTCCGCTGAAGGATTGAAGATCCTCCGTCACAGCGCTGCTCATGTAATGGCTCAGGCTGTGCTGGAATTATTTGACAAGGATATAAAGGTAGCCATCGGCCCGGCTACTGACGATGGTTTTTACTATGATTTTGATCGGGATGAGCCATTTACCCCGGATGATTTTGCCGCGATTGAAGAAAGGGTAAAAAAGATAGCCGGGGCTAATCTGCCCTTTGTCAGGACAACGATGTCCAGGGTTGATGCCCGCCAATATTTTGCCGATAAGGGCCAGAAGTACAAGGTTGAACTGATCGATGATTTAGAGGATGATATATTTTCTCTTTATCAACAGGGTGATTTTGTTGATCTCTGCCGAGGGCCCCATATTCCTCATACCGGTTTCCTGCGGGCCTTTAAGCTCCTGCGCATTGCCGGGGCATACTGGCGGGGCGATGAAAAAAACGCAATGCTTCAGCGTTTATACGGCACGGCTTTTTTTAACCCCAGGGAGCTGAAGAAATATCTGCATCAGCTGGAAGAGGCCAAAAAGAGAGATCACCGCAAGCTGGGCCGAGAGTTGGAACTTTTTACCATCAGCGATCAGGTCGGTCCCGGCCTTATTCTCTGGCAGCCTAAAGGGGCATTAGTCAGAAAATTGATTGAGGATTACTGGAAAGAAGAACATTATCGGCATGGTTATGAGTTGCTTTACACCCCTCATATTGCCAAGCGCGAACTCTGGGCTACCAGCGGTCATCTTGATTTTTATGTTGAGGATATGTTCTCTCCCATGGAGGTTGAAGGGGTCAGTTATCAACTTAAGCCGATGAACTGTCCTTTTCATATTGCAATCTATCAATCCAACAAAAGAAGTTATCGGGAGTTTCCCATTCGCTGGTGTGAATTGGGGACAGTCTATCGTTTTGAGCGTACCGGAGCCTTGCAGGGCTTAATGAGGGTGCGGGGATTTACTCAGGATGATGCCCATATCTTTTGTCTGCCTGACCAGTTGGAAGAAGAGATTTTTAATATTCTGGATCTGAATCTCCATATCTTACAGACATTCGGCTTCACTGAATATGATATCTATCTTTCCACCCGGCCTGATAAATTTGTCGGCAGCGAGAAAAACTGGCAGAGATCAACC
Organism: Desulfobulbaceae bacterium; assembly: GCA_024763495.1. Lineage (GTDB taxonomy): Bacteria > Desulfobacterota > Desulfobulbia > Desulfobulbales > SURF-16 > JANTFJ01. The sequence continues at coordinate 6,179 of JANTFJ010000106.1, forward strand.
GATGCCTTGAAAATGGCTTTGGAAAAGAAAGGTCTTGCTTTTGAAATTGATCCGGGTGAAGGAGTTTTTTACGGCCCTAAAATAGATATTAAAATTAAGGACGTATTGGGCCGCAGCTGGCAATGCTCCACGATCCAGGTTGATTTTAATCTTCCGGAACGTTTTGCTATAAGTTATACTGGCTCAGATGGGGCGGAACATCAGCCCATCATGATCCATCGGGCTCTTATGGGGTCGATGGAGAGATTTTTCGGGGTTCTTATCGAGCATTATGGCGGAGCTTTTCCCTTGTGGCTTGCTCCTGCTCAGGCCAGAATTTTAAATATTACCGACAGTCAGCTTGCCTTTACAGACAAAGTTTATCAACAATTGCGACAGGCTGGTGTCAGAGTTGAAAAAGATGTCCGTAATGAAAAGTTAAATTTTAAAATCCGTGAAGCTCAGTTGGCCAAAATTCCCTTTATGCTGATTATTGGCGATAAGGAAATGGAAGCGGGAGTGGTAACTGTTCGTTTGCGTGATGGTAAAAATTTACCGGTGATGACAATTGCTGATTTTACAGAAATGGTAAAGCGGGAAAGCATGGTTGGCCTTGAGGCTGATTTTTAACAATATCAGGAGGTATTGGTATTAAAGGCAGAAGAAAAAATTCAAAGAATACTAGAGAAATAAGGGCAAGAATCAATAGCCAGATTCGCTGTGAAGAGGTCAGGGTAATTGCTGCTGACGGTGAACAGATAGGTGTTATGTCAACCCATGACGCTTTGCGTGAAGCAGAGGAGATCGGCCTTGATCTAGTTGAAGTGTCAGCCAGCGCTAAACCTCCTGTATGCCGGATTATGGATTATGGCAAATATCGTTATGAATTAAGTAAAAAACAGGCTGATGCCAGGAAAAAACAGGCAACTGTAGAGGTTAAGGAAATAAAGCTTCGGCCCAAGACCGAAAAGCACGATCTTGATTTTAAAATCAGGAACATTAGAAAATTCCTACAACAGAAGAACAAAGTAAAGATAACTTTGCGTTTTCGGGGGCGGGAGATTGTTTACGCCAATAGTATCGGAATTGATATGCTGAACCAGGTGGCAGCCGCGATTGAAGATGTCGCCATGGTAATTCAGACACCCAAGATGGAAGGGCGACAGATGGTAATGTTTGTAGCCCCTAAAAAGTAATACTAGGAGGCTGTCCGAGAATAGACATTTTTTCTCAAATCAAGGCATTTTGAAAAAATAAGCACAGCCATATAATTGATATTGCGAGCATTATTTTTTCAAAATAACACAGAGTTGAGGGAAAAGGGCATTCTCGGACAGCCTCCTAGGCCCCACTCCAAAATAACTTCGTATTCTAAGGCGCAATATGAACATTACACCTTATCTCTACTAATTTATTTTTGAGTGAGCCCTTAATAAAAACAGCAGGAGACGTTCGGAAGAAAACTGGTCAGTACTGACTTTCCATTTTGTCCCCCCGATGTCGTTCCCCTGATACAATACTGGAGATTATTATTATGCCTAAAATGAAAACAAATAGAGGTGCGGCAAAACGGTTCAAGACTACCGGCACAGGTAAGATTGTCCGTAATAAGGCTTACAGCAGCCATATCCTCACAAAAAAGAGTACGAAAAGAAAGAGAAATTTACGCAAGTCAGCTATTATTGATCCCACAAATTTTAAGGGAATTAAGCGTATTCTGCCTTATGCCTGATTTGTCGAAAATTATTAATTTATCTCTATCGCCTGTTTAACCCGGCGAATGAATTTTATATTCAAATGCTGTAACTACTCATGGGGTAAGCGTCCTAACTTCGCTAACCCCTGTAATTGTAACTGTTTACAGGGTGCCGTAGATTTTCGTGATCAGGTCGGCGCAGCGTATTAGTCATACGTAAGCCGGATTGATCGCGGAAATATGCGGTGCCCTGTGAGCA
>JANTFJ010000107.1 GCA_024763495.1 Desulfobulbaceae bacterium
TTTTCGGTCATTTTCTGCGAATAGCAGCGCTATTTAAAGAAAATTAGCGGAAAAATGGGCCAATTTATCCGATTTTGCAGTAGGTTCGCTATTCTCGAACAGCCTCCTAGTTCAGTACTCGCCCGACAAGTCCCAAACGCTATAAATCTAAACCGAGGTCTTTTTGTGTTCAGTCGAATTTATGTGTTAAGATTTCCCAGGGAAACAAGTGATCAACCCATTATCTGTAAGCTTGTAAAACAGTATGAAGTGGATTTTAATATATTAAAGGCCACCATATTGCCTCACGATGAAGGATTGATGGTTCTTGAGCTTATCGGGCACAAAAATAATATTAAAGAGGCGCTTGATTACCTGAAGAGCTTTGGGGTCAGTATTAAGAGCGTTTCAACTATTATCTGCCGTGATGATGAAAAATGTTTCCAATGCGGGGCCTGTACCGGGATTTGCCCTGCTTCCGCTCTTTACCTGCACCGTCCTGATATGGCGGTTATTTTTGATCCGGAGAAGTGTACCGGATGCGGACTCTGTGTCGCTGCCTGTCCTGTACGGGCAATGGAAGTCTCGCTAAATCAATCAGTTAATGCAATAAAGCAGTAAACATTCGCTTAAAAAACACGTATTGCTCTACTGTCGAGTCAAGGATTAAACAGGGATTATTGCCGTCCGGTTGTTCTTTATTGAGCGCTATCGGTTGAGTTTACCGTAAAAAAACAACCCTCCTGGGAGATTACAAATGGCGCACGTGCCATTTCATCCTTGTCCCGACACTACTGGTAACAGCATGAAAATCAATACTGAACGTCTGGCTGCCACCTTTGTTTCTCTCTGTGAAATTGACTCTCCTTCCCGCCAGGAAAAATCCCTTAGTGATTATCTAAAAAATATCTTCGTTGAATTAGGCGCTGATAAAATTATTACTGACAATTCAGCCGCAAAAACTGGCTCTGATACCGGCAATCTTGTAATTAAATTTTCTCATCCCGGCCTTGACCTTGAACCGATTTTTTTTAATTGTCATCTTGATGTTATATCACCTTGTCATGCAGTTAAGGTAAATTTTCGAGATGGACTTTTTACCAGCAAAGGGGAGACGGTACTCGGAGGAGACGATAAGGCCGGCATCGCCATCCTCATAGAAGCGATTCAATACCTGCAGGACAACCATCAACTTTTTGGTCCGGTGGAATTTCTTTTCACTACCTGTGAGGAGATAGGCCTCTTGGGAGCAAAGGCTTTTAATTCTACTGACCTTACAGCTAAAATGGGCTATGCCCTTGATTCAACTGGTGTAGATGTTGTTATAACTGAGGCCCCTGCCGCTCAGGAATTTCAAGCTACCCTCATCGGCCTTGCCGCTCATGCCGGCCTTCATCCTGAGCAGGGCATAAGTGCGCTGCAGCTTGCGGCCCAGGCCCTGGTTCGGCTTAATCTGGGCCGGCTCGATTCTCTGTCTACTGCCAATGTCGGCCTGATTTCCGGCGGAACCGCTACAAACATAATACCCGACAGAGTTTTCCTCCGGGGCGAAGTACGTAGTCATTCGAATAAGTTGTTGAACCAATATGTGGCAGATATTCATAATGTATTTCAAGATGTGGTTGATTGCCGGCCCCATGTTCAGGGCCTTACCCGTGTACCTGGTCTTGAGTTTGATTTTTTTGAGCAATATCCCCGAATGCGTCTTGCTGCTGATGCTCCGGCTCTCCACCGGATCAGGTGCGCTGCCGGCTCTTTATCCCGAAAAATTTCTTTTATTCGGGCTGGAGGCGGAAGTGACGCAAATATTCTTAATCAGTCCGGTCTTAATACCGCTATCCTCGGCATCGGTATGACTGATGTCCATTCCACCCACGAATCAATTCACCTACAGGACATGGCTCGTACTGTTGAACTAGTCATTTCTCTTTTAACTTCCTGAAAAAACGCTCTAAATAGTATATGTTTCACGTGAAACATCTCTTGGAGGTAAAATCATGGAGGCAAAAAAATTAATTTTTATTCAGCCAAAAAATACAATTAAATAGATTACGGTTGCATTTAATCTTAACATCGTTGTAAAACAGAAAAAGTAACTCTTTTCTCTTCTGCAAAGAATCAACGCTAAAGGATGGTACAACCGTGCGAGGAAAAATAATAGCCCTGGCTAATCAAAAGGGTGGCGTAGGCAAAACAACTACCGCAATTAACCTGGCCGCAGCCCTGGCGAAACTGGGGAAAAAGCTGCTGGTGGTTGATTCTGACCCTCAAGGCAATGCCTCCAGTGGCCTGGGAATCAGTATAAAGGATATGGGCAAACATTTATATCACTGTTACCTGAACAAGGAGCAGGCTGCCAGGTCTATCCGCCAGGTAAACGGATACGATAATTTTGATATTCTCCCTACCCATATTGATCTGATCGGAGTGGAAGTTGAACTTATGTCAGCCAAAATGCGGGAAAGATATCTCAGCAAGATGTTGCAGCCTTTTTTAAGGGACTATGATTATGTGATTATTGACTGTCCCCCATCCCTGGGCCTGTTGACACTAAACGCATTGACAGCGGCTGACTCGGTAATTATTCCACTCCAGTGTGAATATTTTGCCCTTGAAGGGTTAAGCCAGCTGGTAAGAACCATCAGGCTTGTTAAAAATTCTTATAATAACAGCCTGTTTATTGAGGGACTGGTATTGACAATGTTTGATCGGCGAAACAAATTAACTTACCAGGTTGCCAAAGAGGTGAAACAACATTTTAAGGAAAAAGTTTTTACCACTTTTATTCCCCGCAATGTCAGGCTGAGTGAATGTCCAAGCCACGGACAGGCAATAATAGATTATGATAAACGCTCTACCGGTGCTATCAGCTATATGAATCTGGGCCGGGAATTTATCAAACGACAGAAAAACAGTTACCCAGGAAAAGGATAAAAAATGGCTGCAGGAACCCCCCCGCTTGGAAAAGGACTTGATGCATTATTGCCGGCTGATTTGGCGGAAGAAGACGAAAGATCAACCTCAGAATACTTTCAATGCCCCATTTTTAAAATTGAACCGAATCCCTATCAACCTCGGCAGCACATGGATGAGCAGCGCTTGCGGGAATTAGCAGAATCAATTCGAACCAAGGGAGTTATTCAGCCGCTTGTGGTTCGGCAGGCTGAGGATAATGGCGGCTATGAACTGATTGCCGGTGAAAGAAGGCTGCGGGCTGCCAGAATTGCCGGATTGGAGATGGTTCCGGTGGTACTCAGGGAAGCGACTCCCGAAGACAGGCTGGAACTGGCCTTGATTGAGAATATTCAGCGCCAGAACCTAAACCCGGTTGAGGAGGCTGCGGCTTATCAACAGCTGGCTGCAGAATTTTCTCTGACCCAGGAAGAAATTGCGGTAAAGGTCGGCAAGGAACGTTCCACCGTGACCAACATCCTGCGTCTCCTGCAGTTACCGGATTTTGCTCAACAGGACATCAGGGATGGAATTTTGACTATGGGCCATGGCCGTGTTCTTCTCAGCCTGAAGGAAAATAACCAGATCCTGGAATTAAGAAATATTATTGTCGCAAAATCTCTCTCTGTCCGTCAAAGTGAACAGCTCGCAAAAAAATTGAAAAAGGCTGGGAAACCACCAAAAAAAAGAACTGCCCGGAACCCAATTTCCGAATCATATTGTCAGACCTTAAACAATGAAATTGTCAGTTACCTGGGCAATAAAAGTCGCATAATCCAACAAGGTGATCGCGGAAAAATAGAAATTGAATACTATTCATTTGATGACCTTGAACGACTTCATAAACTAATTTTAAGCAAGGATATCGGCGAATGAAACATCTTCAACTGCTTGCCGAAGTAACCAAAAATGTAGAGGTCGGTCCAGGAATATTTTGTTTGACCTTTACATCGAGAGAACTGGCCAGAGAAGCAAGACCTGGTCAGTTTATAATGCTTAAAGTATCCTCTGCCCCGATGATTGACCCTGTCCTGCGCCGGCCATTTTCAATTCATAAGGTGGAAGGAGACCAGGTCAGCATATTGTTCAAGGTGGTGGGCAGGGGGACGGAAATTCTGGCTGGGGAAAACCATGAAGTTGATCTGCTGGGGCCATTAGGCAATGGATACACTATTCCTGCAAAAGGTTACCTGGCCCTGGTTGGCGGCGGGCTGGGCATTGCGCCCTTGTTGTTTCTGGCCCAGTATTGTATTAAGCTACGGAAAGATGAACGGACGTTAATCCTTCTTGGTGCCCGGACAGCTGCTGAGTTAGCGCCCATCAAGGATTTTCGTAAATTAGGCTTCCCGATTGAACTGGCTACTGATGATGGTTCAGCAGGACATCATGGGTTCGTAACTCATTTAATGACTGACAATATGGAGGGAGCTGATTGGACAGTAGTGACTTGTGGTCCGCAGCCGATGATGCGCGGTGTAGCAGAGCAAAGCGCAGCCAACGGCTGGGAGTGTCAGGTTTCGTTGGAATCCGTCATGGCCTGTGGGATAGGCGCATGCCTGGGCTGTGCCGTGAGAGCAAAAAATAATGATTCATATCTTCATGTCTGCAGGGATGGCCCGGTCTTTAATGCGGAGGAAGTAATCCTGTAAAGGTAAGCGCTTACAGGATGGAGTTTACCGACAAAAAGCAGCCCCGGTGAACCATTACCTTTAACCCGCGATATACCAAGGTATTGCCGCAGGACATGGAGCACGCAGATGGCGGTGCCCCCAGTCCCTGTAGGAGCCCAGCCCTCTGGGCGATAAAACATGAAACAAAGCTCATAGCAAGATCGCCCGGAGGGCTGAGCTTCTACCATAACTTTTTATTTTTTATACCCGTCAAGCGGGTACTGGGTCAAATTTTTTCCAGCCATCCCCGTGTACATGAAAATGCTGGTTGTGCTTCCCGGTACTTCCGGGGTATTTTCACGGTAAAAATGACAATTTCCCTGCTTCAGCGGAATAGCCTGGACAGCAAAATGAAAAAGATAGATTTAACCACCAGTATAGGCAAGTGGGATTTAAAAAATCCTGTTTTAACCGCATCCGGCACTTTTGGTTATGGTCAGGAATTTGCTGATTATATAGATCTTAATACTCTGGGCGCCATTGTAGTCAAAGGCATATCCCTGCTGCCCCGGCCCGGCAATCCACCTCCACGGGTAGTGGAAACAAGCTGTGGAATGCTTAACGCCATTGGCCTGGAAAATGTTGGTATTGAAGAATTTATTAAGGAAAAACTGGCGGTACTGAGTCAATATGATACAGATGTGGTAGTTAATATACTTGGCGACACCATCAATGATTACTGTGAACTCTGCACCCGGCTTGATCAGGTAGAGGGCATAAAAGCCATTGAAGTAAATATTTCCTGTCCCAACGTCAAGAGGGGTGGCGTAGCCTTTGGCACAGATGCCGGCATGGCCCATCGCTTATGCAGCGAAATTCGTAAGATGACCGGCAAACCATTGATTCTTAAACTTTCACCCAATGTTACAGATATCAGCCTCATCGCCAGAGCCGTGGAAGATGGGGGGGCTGACGCGGTTTCCCTGATCAACACCCTGCTGGGTATGGCTATTGATATAAAAACTAAGAAACCCAGGCTGGCCAATATTGTCGGAGGATTATCCGGCCCGGCAATCAAGCCTGTTGCTCTACGTATGGTCTGGCAGACGGCAAACGCGGTAAAGATTCCAGTTATAGGAATTGGCGGGATAAGCTCGGCTGAAGACGCGCTTGAATTCCTCCTGGCAGGAGCATCCGCCATTCAGGTGGGCACCGCGAATTTTATTAATCCGGCAGTCAGTGGAGAGATTATCAGAGGAATCAAGAACTATCTGCTTGAGCAGGGGCTTGAGGCTGTCAGTGATCTGGTTGGTTCTTTACAGATGTAATATGGATCAATTTATAAAAAAAATTCGTTTCTATGCTAATATTTTTCTTGACCGGGAGACCCCATGGTATGTAAAAATATTGCTTGGTCTTGGCCTGCTCTATCTTATCTATCCCCTGGATATTATACCGGACCAGATACCATTTCTCGGACTGGTTGATGATTTAACCATTGGGACTTTTCTTGTTGCCCTGGCGATTCGTCTTGTTCCTGCAGAAGTAATAAAACGGGTTAGAGATAAATTTCTGTAATCATCAAGTAACTATTCAGCTGCACTTCATCCTGAGTCGAAGTTTATGCCCTGTTTTTAAGGGTGCTTACCTGTACACGGTCGGGCTGTCTTACCATTGGGTTCACTCAAAAATAAAAGAGAAGTGATCAAATTGCATGCAACCGCAGGCGTAGCAAAGCTACGTTGAGGATTGGTAAGCGTACCTCACGGAGTCTACGCTTACCTCTGAACAGTACAGGACAGTTGGTTTTTATATTTCGGTTAAATTAACATGAACAATTTAAAAGAAGAAATTATTAAAAAATTATATGAGCTTTACCAGCGGGAAACCGCTCATATGTCCTTTGCCTGTAAAAAAGGATGCACTGCCTGCTGTACGCAGAATGTAACCATGACAGCAACTGAAGGCGAAATGATTTTAAATTTTATGGTCAACGAGGACAGGCTGGAAGAGACGAATAATATTCTTCGCCAGGCCAAGACAACCTATATTCCACAAAGTACTCCTAATAATAGCTGCGGCGATCAAAATACGGCAGATGAAAATTGGGATTTTACCCCCTGTTATTTTCTTAAAGAAAATAATTGTTCAATTTATCCGGTTCGCCCCTTTGCCTGCCGCTGTTTTTTTTCAACCAGTCCGTGCAGCCTGGATCAACCGGCTGAACAGCCGGAATGGCTGGCCAGTCTTAACTGGATGATGATCCAGTTAATAGAACATGTGGGCCAGGGTGAATTCTGGGGAAATATGACTGATATTCTCTTGGAATTAAGCTCTCAGGGGCGCTATATCGGTCGAGACTGGCAAGGTGAAGGCATAAAAGTAGATCGAGCCAGATTCAGACTGCTGAAAGCGGAACCTGTACGGGAGTTTGTGGTGGATCCCCTGGCCCAAAGAAAAATAGAGCTTTTTCTCCAGCGAATCAGTAAAACTGCAATTAACGGCGGTACCATAGGCAGCATTCTTGGCATGTAATGGGAAGTATATTCGTAAGCATTCACCTGCATCTCAAGGAGTTTTTTGCTTACCTCTACGTTCATATGGGCCTGCTTACATAGTACCACCATGCGGCGCAGACCAAAATGAACGAATATAAGGATCTCTCAAAAATATATCAGTAGAGATCCGCCATCCGGTACCCTGTTATAATTACGCTGGTTCACACAATTAAGGCGTTTGCCAAGTGAGTAATTACCATGATTCTAGGAAAACCAAATATTGTCGCCCAGGTAAAGTGGGAGAAAATTGATACTGTGATGCTTGATATGGACGGCACTCTGCTGGATAAGCATTTCGATGATTATTTCTGGGAAGAGTATATTCCAGAGGTTTACGCGGCAAAGAATAAAATATCTATATTTACCGCAGAAGAAGAATTACTGGCCCGCTATAGGGCTAAGGAAGGCAGCCTGGATTGGACAGATCTCGATTACTGGTCAAAGGAACTTGAGCTTGACATAATCGCCCTGAAGAAAAAAATAAATCACCTAATCAAAGTACATCCGTATGTTATTGATTTTATAGCATTTTGTCGTAAAAATCAAAAGAGAATATATCTTGTAACCAATGCCCACAGCAAGACTCTGAAAATAAAAATGGCAAAAACCGACATTGCCGGGCTTTTTGACCGGATTATCTGCTCTGAAGAAATTGGCCTGCCTAAAGAAAAAACAGAATTTTGGGAAAGACTGGGTAAAAAAATTAAATATCAAAAAGATCGCGTCTTGCTGGCGGATGACAATGAAAATGTCCTGCAGTCCGCCCTGGAGTATGGCTTTCCGTTGAAAAATTTAATTTTTGTCGCAAAATCGAGTAGTACAATGCCGGTAATCCATTCAAAAAATTTCCCCTCGATTATCTTCTTCAAGGAGTTGATGGAGAAGTAAGGCCTCGCTCAGAAATAGATTCGCAGGTAAGCGCTCCATGAACACCACCCTGCACCCGTTTAAACGCCGCGATATACCTGATGTATTATCGCGAGCGTTGAAACGGGCACATGGCGGCAT
>JANTFJ010000108.1 GCA_024763495.1 Desulfobulbaceae bacterium
GTCCGAGAATGCCCTTTTCCCCCAACTCTGTGTTATTTTGAAAAAATAATGCTCGCAATATCAACTATATGGCTGTGCTTATTTTTTCAAAATGCCTCGGAGTCTACGCTTACCTGACTTGAGAAAAAATGTCTATTCTCGGACAGCCTTCTAGTAGTCGCCGACTTTTGTTTTTGGTAAAAAAATGATTAAATTTCAGCATACCAGAGATATTGCACCTGTGTTGCACCACAAATTCTAATGTCGGGGACTACTGGGTGCCCGAAGAAAATGCCCTTGGGTTGTTCCTACAGTAACAATAACATTGTTAAGCAGTTAACTGACTTATTTATTATACAAAATTACGACCTAAAATTCTTATTTTTTATCCCCGTCAAGCGAGGACATAACTGGGTGACAGGAGTTCAGGAGTAAGACACTGACATGGGTTTCACAGGTAACCTACTGAAATAGCGACAAAAAATGTGTCATCCATAAAATCTAATGAATGAAGAGGTTGGACAGTCCTCACAATTACTGGAGAAAGTCTGCGATGACATGGAAGGCAAGTGGTGAAAACGCCGGATATTTAACAAACAAAAAGGGCGCTGGTTAAAAAACCAACGCCCTTTAGATCTGTAAATTTTAACAGTCTTTAATGGTAACGCTCACAGGGCACCAAATCTTCCCGCGATCAGCCTGATAACGAAAATCTCCGGCATCCTGTAAGCAGTTACAAATACGGTGGTTAACCAGGACAAGGTGAATACCCTGTGGTTAGTTACCTTTAATGATTAACTCTCTAAAGTTGAAAAAAGTAACAAGATGTTAGAAGTAAGGTACTAAAAATAGTACTTTAAACTTAATGTGCCGGTGTGAGAGTCGAAATCGTCAGCAAAGTCGTAATCGTAGTCGGCATCAAGACTTATCTGGTCGGAAACATGATACTTCACGCCAATTCCGATATTGAAATGATCTTTATCAAGATCAATTCCATCAGAGTCAAAGAAGGTTGCGCCAGCTACGTTAAACCTGGCTTTAGTTGTGTGGCGTAAATCACCTGAATATTCATGAGTCCAGGTAAGGCGACCTTTCAGGTGAAGCTCTTCATTTAAGAAATATTCACTCTTAACTCCCAGGGTTGAACTGAAAAAGTAATCATTAGAATCTTTCACAGTCAAACCGAGTCCCGATCCCTGGTCACTCTCAGTGTAACCATCTGCATCAACAGTTGAATACATAAAACCAAGTAAAGGAGTAATAATCATGTTGTCGGAAGTGATTTCATATCCTGACTGTACGTAAAAAGTGTACACATCAGAATCAGGGTCTCCGGAAGCATTGTAACTGTTGGCACCATCAATGATTGTTCGGTCACTGTCACCATCATTATAGCTGTACATGAAACCGTAATCTATATAGATACTGCCAAATGCGTTACTGGAGTAAATACCGATGTTAAATGTGTCGATATCGGTATTGGCATTAACCCCGGAATCAACATCAGAATTGGTATACCCGAAATTTACGCCGAGCAGCCAGGAATCAGACATTTTATGATCATAACCGAACATTAATCCATAGGTATCATAATCGAAACCAAGATCATTGTCGATTTCATCCTGATCACCCCAGGTTCCAACGGCAATGCCCCACATCCCAGGGGCTTTTAAAGCGTTTGCTGAACTGGTTGATCCTGCAGGTCCTTCTGGAGCTAAACCCATTTTTGCATAAATTTTTTCTGATCTCAGGGCAGCCATACGTCCTGATGTTGCCCCGGAGTTTGCTCCGGCGACTGCGTTTCCGGCCGAAACCGCTGCCCCGACTCCGGCATTAGTAGGATTAGTTGTCTCAACCAGTGTTACTATTTCTGAGTCGGTACTGGCGGTCGGTGTAACTCCCAGGTCATCAAGCGCGGCAAGAGCTGTAAATGTTGCTGCTCCGGAAGGTGTGGATTCTATAACTTCGGCGGCTGGTGTATCAGGGGCGGCATTAGATGTATCCCACACCGCGTGAGAAACCCCGACGCCGCCAACCAGAAGATATGAACATGCCACAGCACTTAAATTTAAAATTTTTCTTTTCATAATTATCAACCCCTCTCCTGAGTAAATATAAAATGTAACTATTCAGCTGCACTTCATCTGCACGCGATAAGTCTGTCTTACATAGCATTAGTATGCTTCGCCCGCCTTATCACGCCAGCTAAAGCACATCTGAACAGTTACAGGTCGGTGGTTTGGGCTGTTTTTCGCCCCTACCTGAATAGTTACTATAAAATTATATTATTTGTAGCTGTTTCAGTTAAGCCTGCAATCCCCTTTAACTGTGAACTTTAAGTAAGGTAACAACAACTTAGGCTTAAACTTAAAAGTTATTATTCCCCTAACTACTTACAAAATAAACATATTTGAATTAATATACTCATAACGTTTTCTCGGTGTCAAGCAGAAATGTGGGGGTAAAATTAATATTTGTTTTTATTTTTATGAACAATTTTTTGATAAAATATTTGAAATTCTTTTGTGTGCCTGATTTTTTGCAGATCCTGATCGTATTTCAGCAGATCCCAGCGATTAAAACTTTTTTGACTGACTGACCTTTTGAGCCAATAAACGGCTTTTTCCGCATTTCCCTGTTTAGCAAATTCGCAGGCGACATTATAGGCAGGTCGTGCCTTGGCTGGAGATTTTTCCGCACTGTCTACCATCATGTCAAGCGCACTGTTCCAGACTTCATTTCTTTCCACTGTCCAAATTGAACAGCAAGCTACTGCTATGATTACCATGGCAGCTTTGAGTTTCATATTTCGGCATCCTCTGTCCAGCATGACAATTACACCGGGAATTAAAAGCATGGAAGGCAGGTATGTTCTATGCTCAAAGACAAGATCAAGTGGAATAAAGGATGATTCTATGATCAGGTTGCCGAAAAACCAGAATACGCAGAATGCGGGAAAAGGGAATTTGCGGGACGCGTATCCTGCTGTGATTATAAATAATAATATAATAATAATTGCAGCAATAGTCGTGGGAGGGTGAATTAATGATGTTGAAACGGAAAAATCATAGTCAAGATTCAATCGAGAAGGATGCGGGAAAAAGAGAAGGCCAAGGTACAGGATTATTACCCTGGGTTCGGTCAGTAATCGTTGCCCCAGAGTGAAACTATATGGCTCGTATCCTTTTTTGATGATGCCGGTTGGCAGTATATTGGAATACAGATAGAAAAACACAACCGCACCAATTAATACAACCGCACTGTACAGCAGGATTTTTTTTGCCCATTTCCAGGCACAATTCTGGAAGAAAAACCATTCATAAAGTATGATAAAAAAAGGCAGCATTGCCGCATTTTCTTTTGTGCCCAGAGCCAGGAAGCCACTGCATGCGCAGAGAAAAAATAAAATAATTTTTGGCAATATTTTAGCGGCGATTCGTGCTTTTGCATAACACAACATAGAGCATATGTAAAAAAATGCCGACAGGCTGTTCATCCTTTGGATAATGTAGCTCACTGATTGGGTGTGAAGCGGGTTTACCAGCCAGAGAAGTACCGCTATAAAGGGAAGGTATTTTCCGGCCCGATAACTTGAAGTTGAAGGCTGGAGAGCAAGGGTGATTTTAATAAAAAAATAAAGCGCAATACCGCTGAAAATATGGATTAGTATATTAACAACATGATACCCTGTGACGTTATACTGATGGAAATAGTAATTTATGGCAAAGGAAACCATGGCTACCGGACGTGTCGTCGAGGCAACTTTGAGCAGGTTACTCAGGGACAGTTCCGTCAATTGAATTTGAGGGTTCCGGGGTATAAGCCGTAAATCGTCCAGGAGAAATTCCCCTTGCAGGGTGTTGCTGTATAATAGAAATGTGAAAATTGAAAGAAGAAAAAGCAATATCCATTCATGTGAATGGGGGATGATTTCGGAGTTTTGTGCTGATTTCATAGTAATCAACCCTTGCTCAAGGTTGCAGATATTGTTTTTTTATGACAATGGTATTGATGGCGCGGGGTTATCGACCATTTTCTAAAATATTTGTAACTGTTCAGCTGCACTCCGTCTTCGCCCATTTTGAAGTCTGCACTTACCTCTGGCTTTTTCGAATAGCATTAGTGGCTTACTCCTGAACAGCTGTAGTAAAAAACAAGAAGTTCAGGCAATAATTTTATATAATAAATCAGTTAGTTAACCGTTGAACAATGTTACTGCTTACTGTAGGAGCCCAGCCCTCTGGGCGATTTATTCTGTGAGTTTTGCTTCATGTTTATCGCCCAGAGGGCTGGGCTCCTACAGGGCTGGGTTGTGGGTGATGCCCGCATTAGTATGCTTCGAAGTCCCAAATGAACAAATATGAAGCACACGGAGTCTCACTCCGTTCGTTTAACTCTGAACAGTCACAGTTCAGAGTTAAGGATAAATTGTTGACCTTGTTGAACAGTTACAAATAGTTGTCTTGGAAAAAATGCATGCGAGTATTACATATAGGGAAGTACTTTCCGCCTTCTGCCGGAGGAATAGAAAATTTTACAGGTGACCTGCTCCCTGCTCTGCAATCTCAAGGTGTCGATGTCGCAGCCTTGGTACATAATGATTCTGATTTGAAAGGAGAACAACAGGAGACAGCCATTTTTGATATTATTCGGGTACCAACCTATGGACGTTTTTTTTATGCGCCGGTCAGTCCTGGCTTCCCCCAATCTCTTAGCAGCTTTGTCTCAAATTTTCAACCTGATATTCTTCATTTTCATCTGCCGAATACTTCTGCTTTCTGGGCATTTCTCGTGCCTTCTCTCCGAAAAATTCCGTGGATTATACATTGGCACTCTGATGTTGTCTCCTCAAAAATAGATTTGGGCCTGGCGCTGGCCTACAAACTGTACCGTCCATTTGAGCAAATGATGCTGTCCAGGGCAGAGATTGTTATCTGCACTTCCAGACGTTATCAGCAAAGCAGTCTTGTCCTGCGGAAATGGCAGAGGAAATGTGTTGTGGTTCCGCTGGGCATCAATCCGCAAAGATATAAGGACGTCTCCTTATCTGGTCGGAAAGTTGAAGATACAGTGGATCTTGAAATGGACGAGAAAGCCTTTAATGTACTTGCAATCGGTAGATTAACCTATTACAAAGGTCACGATGTACTTGTCAGGGCCGCTGCCCTGACAAAAGGGATTAAAGTTTATATCGTTGGTCAGGGTGAACAACATAAAAAGTTAAAACAACTTATTCACAGCCTTGGATTGCAAGATACTGTTTTTATGATGGGGTTTCTGCCGGATTCAATGCTCCATCAATTAATTGCGGAGTGTGACTGCCTGTGTCTGCCTTCCATTGAAAGAACCGAGGCTTTTGGGTTAGTATCGCTGGAGGCAATGTTTTATGCTAAACCTGTTGTCGCCAGTGATATCGCCGGTTCAGGTATTGGCTGGGTCGTTGATAACGGCAAAACCGGTATTCTATTTCCTGCCGGAGATGCAAATAAACTTGCCGCATCCCTGCAGCTTTTGGCGGAGAACCCCAAAAAAGCAGCGACTATGGGGCAAAACGGTAAGAAAAAAATTAACAGTTTGTTTCATATAAATAAAGTTGCTGCTCAGGTTAAAAAAATATATTGTGGACTGGCAAGGTAAAACTTGTAATTTTCTGCCTCAATTCGGAACAACTATGTTAAGCAGCCAGAAAGGCACTGAAAAAAAATTGCCGCTTGTTGTTATTCCTGCCAGGAATGAAACTGGTACAGTTGGTGAAGTTATCAATAAAATTCTGGAGGCCTTTAAATGCCATGTGGTTGTTGTTGATGATGTCAGCTCAGATGACACGGCAGCAACGGCCCGCAAAGCTGGAGCCCACGTTCTGCCTCTTACTTTGCATCTTGGAGCATGGGGAGCCACGCAAACCGGAATACGTTTTGCTTTTGATAATAATTATCAAGCTGTTATAACTATAGATGCGGATGGTCAGCATTCTCCCCAGATTATTCCTGAATTGTTTGCTCCTGTCTCTCAGGGCAAAGCTGACGTAGTTATCGGATCCTGTCCCCTCAGGGGAAGCTGGCAGCGAAAATTAGCCTGGCATCTTTTTAAATTTATTTCAAATCTTAATCTTGATGATTTGACGTCCGGTTTCAGGGTATATAACAGAAAAGCTATTACACTGCTTGCCTCAAAAGATGCCACTCTTCTGGATTACCAGGATATAGGTGTCTTGCTTTTATTACAGAAAAATGGTCTAGCCGTTTCCGAGGTAGAGATAACAATGCAACCACGTAAATTAGGGCATTCCCATATTTTTTCAACTTGGTCTGATGTTTTCACTTATATGCTTTATTCAATCATTTTATCATGTTCCCGCCGAAATAAGCTACTTATATCCCAACTAACATCTTTATTACTTTCTTTACCCGACAAGAGGCTTTAGGATTTGATTTCTTACAGGGTTACAACCTCTATCATTGCTATTATTATTTCGGTGGTAATCCTTTATCTTCTCCGCCGTGATCATCTGCATCCCCGCTATGCTCCATGGTGGTTCATGGTGGTAGTTGGAATTATTCTTTTCGGCATGATGCCCAGTATAATCAATATTATCGGTCATGTTCTCGGGGCCCATTACCCTCCAATTATCATTATAGTTATTTCTATTTGTCTGATTTTACTTAAGATGCTGAGGATGGATATTGATAGATCCCAACGGGAAAGACAACTGCGGCGTCTTGCCCAGCGGATGGCTGTTTTAGAGGGAGAAATGAATAAAAAAAGTAAGTTAATCCATGAGAAACAGCAAAAAGACAAATAGTCGACGTGTTTATTTTATTCGATCCGTCAATCACCCGTCCATGAAGATAATCAGGGAATTTTTTTATTGTATTGTCTTCTGTTTTTTTGTGTGTCTGCTCAACGGCTGTTCACTTTTACCGCGAACTCCTGCGGTCTGGCACCAACACTATGAACCGGTAGAGCAGGATGTCGCTCTCCGGTTTACCTATACAACTCTGGCTGAGGCCCAGGCTTTTTTTGGCGAACCTCTTGTCCCGGTAAAAAATATCCATATTCGTCACAGTATCCCTCGTAAGCATTATGCCCTGCTGACGCGGGCAGATATCGTAAGTTGGTATAACCTGGCTGCTAATTTGATTTCTTTCCGGAATAATAAGGACTTAAATATATTATGGAAGCAATTTGATCTTGAAACAAAAACAATCATACTGGAAGTTTGCAAAGGTCGGAATGACCTTTCTTTTCAGGATCAACACACTGTTGTTGCGGCACTGAATCAACTGATAACAAGCCGGAAGTTTTACAATAAAAAAATATTTACTTCTGTCGTGCTGCCTCCTGAAGTACACAAGCAGCTTGCCGGATTAAATTTCAGCAAAAATGATCTTGACGAAATTGAAGAGATGAATCGTCATCTTCTTGAGACATTACTGCCGGAAAGCATTCTGCCTATGCCCCCCTCGCGTTTAACCATTAGTGGTATTGAGCTTTGCGAGTGCCTTGATTGTCAAAAAGGAATTTTTGTTCTATATGTCTCCGCCGGATTTGGTGATTCTTTTTTTTATCCACAATTAGCTCATGAAATATTGCATATTATAAATCCTTATTTATATGATTGGTATATTGAAGGACTTTGCAATGTTTTTTCTGAGAATATCTGCCGGAAAAATGGATTATCCTGGGAAAGCATGAAATCCCATTTCCGCCATAACGCAGCCAAAGATCCATATGCAATTTCATACTTTATGATGCGTCAAATTTTTGATATTTGCGGAGAGCATATGCAGACATTTTTTAGTTATGCTGTCTGGTCAGATGAGAAAAAATCAAAAATGCATATCGATATTGATAGTTGGCTGACAACTTTACCCGGTGAGATGAGGGAAGAAATACGTCGGGTGATAAATACTTCAAAATCACAGTTGTTGAAATATCGGGGAACGCGTAATAATTTTATTGTACCTTCCTGATGAAATTTTTCTGATGGACATTAATTTTTTTGCGAAGAATGCCCTTGTTTTCCCTCAAACCATGGAGCGCGAACTATGAGACGGTGGACCAGTTACAGGGCTCTCCCGGCTATCTGTTCCA
>JANTFJ010000109.1 GCA_024763495.1 Desulfobulbaceae bacterium
AATTTTCTTTAAATAGCGCTGCTATTCGTAGAAAATGACCGAAAAAATGGTCTCAATTCTCCAATTTTTCGCTACGGCTTCTATTCTCGGACAGCCTCCTAGGGTTCGCACATATTAGGCGCTTACCCCATGAGTAGTTACCCTCGATCATGATTTCCAACTCGGCCAGCATAATTTCCTTTAGCCGTAAATTTACTGTTTCCGGTAAAGCTTAGCAAATCGTTCCCAGAAATCTGGAAATGATTTGGCCACACAGTTCTCATTAATAATGACAATACCGGGTACGACCAGACCGGCTACGGCGAAAGACATGGCTATCCGATGATCTTTGTAGGTTTCAATTTTTGCACCTTGCAGTGCTTCCGGGCCAACTCCGTCAATAATAAGCTGATCTGATTTTTCTTCCACCCGGACACCAAGCCTGGCAAGCTCTGTAGCCATGGCGTTCAAGCGGTCACATTCTTTTATCCGTAAATGGGCCACATTTTTAATTACCGTTCTGCCATAGGCCATGGCAGCTACCACAGCCAGGGTAGGGGCGACATCCGGACAGTCACCCATGTCAACTTCAATACCCTTTAATTTTTCCGGCCCCTTGATTGTGATTCCCTCACCGCAAGTCACCCGGCATCCCATTTCCTTTAACATGGCAATCAGGGCGGTGTCACCCTGCATGGAGTTTTCGGGAACATTGGGGACTGTTATTTTGCCGCCACTGACAGCGGCAGCCGCGAAGAAATACGAGGCACTGGAGGCATCTCCCTCGATTTGATAATTCTGTGGCCTATAAGAGCCTTGCTCAATTTCGAAATAAGTCAAATCCCTGCCGGCTTTAACTTTACCGCCGAATGATGACATTACCGCCAGAGTCATATTAACATAGGGCCTGGAAGGAATCGCTCCTTTAACCTGCAGCATTGCCTTTTTTTTAGCATAAGGCGCCACCAGCAGCAGGGAGGAAAGATATTGACTGCTCTTGCCTTCCGGCAGGATGGTTAAACCGCCACTGAGACCATTTGCCCGGATTTCCAGGGGTGGGCATCCGGTTCCCTTGATACTTTTTATGTTGACTCCCCAGCCCTGCAAGGCATTTATCAACGGAGCTATGGGGCGTTCTTCCATCCTTTCTTCTCCGCCTATAACAAACAAACCTTTGCCCAGGGATGCAACCGAGGTCAAAAATCTGGTGGCAGTACCATTATTACCCAGAAAAATTTCCTTGGCTGGTTTTTTTATTATTCCCCCCCTGCCCTTCACCATCCATTCGGTTATAGATGATTCAACTTCAATCCCCATGGCACGCAGAGCCATGGCCGTAAAAGCCGTATCCTCACTGGCCAGAGGATTGATCAGGGTTGATTCTCCTGAAGCCAGGGCAGCGGCAATCAAGGCTCTCTGGGTAATGCTTTTTGAACCCGGAACGTCAATGGTGGCATCTATTTTTTGAAACGGAATAATTTCTTTCATAATTTTATGATGTGTTCCTTTTTTTGATCATTTTCCGCTACGGATGGTAGCGAACTTAAGGTGCTTACCCCGTGAGTAGTTACAAATTTTGTATAATAAATCAACCAATGAACCATTGAACGATGATAATGTCACTGTAGGAGCCCAGCCCCCTGGGCGATCCATGCTACGAGCTTTGCTCCATGTTTTATTGCCCGGAGGGCTGGGCTCCTACAGGGAGTCAGGTTTTCCCGGGTTGAGGGCAATACCCGCTTTAGGCGCTTAAGCTCCTAAAGATTCTAAATCCACTTCTACTTTTGTGGGTTAGTCAACTCTGCCATTAATTTTTGTTTCATTACAGGAAGAGGCGCCCCCCTTTCCGTCCAAAGTTCAAACTGGGCCACGCCTTGATAAAGCAGCATGGCCAGCCCGTTAATTGTTTGACAGCCGGCATCTTTTGCTTGACGGAGCAATCTGGTTTCCAGGGGTGAATAAACAATATCCATGACTACCGGAAAATCAGCCAGCTTCTTCTCGGCAACCAGAGAAAAATCGGTATCAGGAGCCATGCCCACTGATGTTGCATTGACCAGACCGTCAGCAGTCAGAGCGCCGATATCAGCCAGGGGATGCCAGTCACAGTTCAGGCCGGCAGCCAGTTTTTCACCCGGCTTTTTTGTCCGGGAGGACAGGATAACTTTTGCCCCGGCCTCCAGCAGGCCAAAGCCTATTGCCCGGGCTGCGCCGCCAGCCCCCAGCAGTAAAATTTCTTTGCCTGTCAAGTCCAGATATTCACCCAGGGCCCGGTTGGCCCCAAGCCAATCCGTATTAAAGCCCTTGATTCGAGATTTATCATCAATCAGCAAGGTATTAACCGCGCCTATTTTTAAGGCCAGTGGATCAATTTCATCCAGCAGCGGTATTACCGCCTGTTTGTGAGGAATGGTTACGCTGACACCCCTGACATGCAGGGCCTTAAAGCCGATCAGGGCTCCAGCCACATCCTGCACAGGAAATGGCACATAAACAGAGTTCAACCCAAGTTCAGCAAAGGCGGCATTATGCATTGTCGGACTCAGGCTGTGACCAACCGGATCACCCATTATACCATGAAGAATTGTTTTGCCGTTAATTTCCATTAATAATTTCCAAAACATGACGCATAGTGTTAATATCAAACTGTCCGGGAGCAGTGTTTGCCGCCGCATCAGGGGCGGCATAGGTCATGTATCCCCCCAGAGACAAGGTCGCCAGTCGGCTTATTTTTCCGGCTTTGCCCATGCAGAAGGCGCAGAGTGGAAAATTTTTTTCCCGGGCATTGAGTTGAAGTTGCAAGACCCGCAGGACATCAGTAAAGTCATGGGCCATGGTTACTATTTTACCGATATGAGCACCTGACTCATATTGCCTGGTCAGGATTTCAGCAAGTTCCCGCTCAGGTGGTGTCCGGGTGAAATTATGCCAGGAAACAAGGGAAAGGCATTTGTTGTTGCGGGCCTGGTCAATCAAATGTTGTCGCTGTTTATCGTCGGTGCGCAGTTCAATATCAATATAGGAGGAACCGGCCTCAGCGGCCTGTTCCAGCAGTTTAAGCCGTTGGCTCTCCGGCCCTTTAAAAAAACCACCTTCCCATTCGGGCCGGTTAGTAAAAAGCAGAGGAGTTGTTGTCTCGGCTAGAAAAGGCTCAATCTGCGGTCTGTTAATGGGGTCAAGACGAATTTCCATGACATCAGCCAGCCCGGCAGCCCGGCGGGCTGATGTCAAGGCGGAATCCATATCGGCCTTGCCGATTGACACACATATTTTGCTCATATATATCTCATTAAAAATTGTAACTGCTCACAGGGCAGCAGATCTTTAGGCAATTAATCCGGCTTACGTATAACTAATACACTGCGCCGTCCTGATTTTAAAAATCTCCGGCACCCTGCAAACAGTTACAGCATAGTGTGGTTTGGGTAGCTTTTTGTCCTGCGTGCGCTCCAACCCTCTGACATACCGATTTATTATCGCAGGGCGTGAAACACATACATGGCGCCGTCCCTGAATTCCTTACAGTTATGGGGTTGTCGCCGCCAGGGTGTATTTTATTGAGCGCTGTCATTTTCTTAACCTTGCTGAATAGTTACAGTAATAATTGCAATAAATCTATTCTACCAGTGATTTATTGTCAACAAGGGAGAAAAGAGTTATGGCAAAATCGTAAGCGTTAACCAGTGCCTCAGGGCTCGCTCAAAAATAACTTCACATTCTGAGGTGCTGGTGAACACTTACGAAATCAGGATAAACATATGAGTAGATTATTTATCGCTCTTGACCTGCCGGAGCAGATAAAAAATGAAATTAAACGTATTTGTTTCGGGCTGCCAGGGGTCCGTTGGGTTGCAATCGACCAGCTCCATTTAACCATGCGTTTCATCGGAGAAGTTGACGACTCAATGTTTTATAATATTCGAGCTGGACTTTCCAGGGTTAAGTTTCCTGAATTAACCTTGACCCTGAAAGGTTGCGGTTTTTTTCCGCCCCGGAAAAAGCCCAGGGTTCTCTGGATAGGAATTTCCGTAAATGATGAAATTTTCCAGTTACGCCATAAAATAGAAAAAATAGTCAGAGAAACAGGCCTGGAACCCGAAAGGCGAAAATTTTCGCCTCACATTACCCTGGCTCGTCTCCAGTCACCATCCCTGAAAAAAGTGCAAAATTTTCTGGCTGCCAACAGCATGTACCGCAGTCAGCCATTTATTGTTGATCATTTTTCTCTTTATTCAAGTTTTCTGACGCCCAGGGGGGCAATCCACACTCTGGAAGCGGATTATTTCTGTGACGATTTCACAAATTATCATATACCCTGAGACTGATCTCCTGAGTCTACACAGCTGAGATTTGCATAAACGCAATCAAAAATAGACAGAAGGTTGCATTTACGCAAAGTGAGTTTTTGGTATGTTGCCGGCCATATTTTAGTTATCCTTCTGATAATTAAACATTTTTTTAAATATTCTTCTGAATAAATTGAATTGGCATCAAACATGCTAAATAAACAGTTACATATACAGTAGTTAGCAAAATTATGGCGCTTACCCAGTGAGTAGTTACGAAAAATGTATAGCCTGTGTAGGAGGTTGTCCGAGAATAGACATTTTTTTAAAATAACACAGAGTTGGGGAGAAAGGACATTCTCGGACAGCCTCCCAGCAGATTTTTCGTGCAGTATAGACCGGGAAGAAATATGAAAAATAACAGAATAAAAATTGCTGTGGCGATCTTTGGCAGCCGTATTTCACCCCGTTTCGACTGTGCTCCTTCAATGCTTATTGCTGAAAGAGACCGCGACAGGATTATCAAAAGGCGTGAAATCCATACCGAAGGCTTGACAGCCCTGGAACGGATCAAAAGACTGAGGCAATTACAGATAAAGGTTTTAATCTGTGGCGGCATAGATAAACATTCAGTTCAGATGATTGAAGCCCTTGATATTATGATATATTCCTGGATTACTGGCGAGTATGAAGATGGTTTGACCTGTTTTCTGAACGGAAAGCTGGCATCCGGTAATATTATGGGGCCCGGAGGAATTTCCAGGGGCAGGTGGCGGTTTAGACGCTGGCGCCAAAATTTAAAAAGAGGAGGTGCAAGATGCCGGATCGTGACGGAAGAGGACCAAGATGGTTACAGGGGTTAGGATTTGGGAGAAATAAACCGGTCGCTAAAATGCAGCGGCGCAGGTTGCGGAACAGGCGCAGATTATTTAATTCACCAGAATGTGGTTTTGCTGAAAGGAGAACCGGACAGAAGCAAAAAAATATGGAATTCAGGGGTAGATAGTTATTTTTCAGAGCCTTAGGGGCTGTTTTAGGGCTCATCCGGAAATAACTTCGCAGTATAAATGTCCACATTCAGCTTATCTTATTGAGTAAGGACAACAATTTATCCTAACCCACAAAAGTGGAAATGGACTTAGAATCTTTAGGATAAGTGCCTTGGAGTAACTCGCTGTAAATAGTTTCAAAATTATGTCTTCAGTTTCTTGTTTTTTGTTACAGCTTCTCAGGAGTAAGGCACTAAACTCTGAACAGTTATATTTAAATTTTATAGTAACTAGTTACAATTACGGTGGTTAGCGAAATTAAGATGCTTACCCAGTGAGTAGTTAAATTTTAAATTTTATATACATCAGGAGAACAATATGAAAATAGTTATTTCAAGCAGTGGCCCGGAAATGGATTCGACGGTGGATCCCCGTTTTGGCCGGGCCGCTTATTTTTTAATTGTGGATAGTGCCAATGGAGAACTTCTTGAGGCTATTGATAACTCGGAAGGCAGGGAGGCTGCCCAGGGAGCAGGTATCGGCGCAGCAGCTCTGGTTGCTGAAAAAGGTGTAAAAGCTATTTTAACCGGGCGGGTAGGCCCAAAAGCCATGGCTGTAGTAGAAAAAGCCAATATTGAGGTGGTCTCTAATGTCAGCGGAACTGTTCGTGATGCTGTCGTCCAGTTCAGCAGCGGTGTTCTTTCCGGTTCAGGTTCGGCTTCCGGTAGTGCTCCCGCAGACCGTTCCGGAGCGGCGGGGCAAGGAGGCCGGGGGAGTGGAATGGGCCAGGGAATGATGAGTACCGGTACCGAAAGACCCTTTGGCGGCGGCAAAGGACTGGGCGGCGGCAGACGTCGGCAGGGTGGTTGTGGCTGTGGTGGTCAGGGCCAAGGACAGGGAAAGGGACAGGGACAAGGTCAGGGACGTGGGTCTGGAGCCTGCAGGCGGGGTAGGTGAAAATATGCGGATAGCAGTTGCCAGCGGCAAGGGCGGTACCGGCAAGACCACGGTATCCACCAGCCTGGCGCTTTGCGCTCCAGGCCCGGTACAATATCTTGACTGTGACGTTGAAGAACCTAATGGCCATATTTTTCTCAATCCGGAGTTTTCCGTTGCCGAACATTGCGAGGTGACAATCCCTCGAATTGTTGAAGCTAAGTGCACATATTGCGGGAAATGCCGGGATATCTGCCGCTTCAGGGCGATTACCATGTTCGGTAAAACCATTATGAGCTTCCCGGAGCTTTGTCATTCCTGCCGGGGATGTTTTCTGGTATGTGAAGATGAGGCTATTGCGGAAGATAAGCGGGAGATTGGTCTTCTCGAGGCTGGACAGGCCGGGGAAATTAATTTTGTTCATGGCCGAACCCGGGTGGGTGAGGCCATGTCCGTTCCCCTGATCAAGGCAGTGAAAAAAAAGGCATGGAAAGACGGGCTGGTTATTCTTGATGCTCCGCCCGGCACATCCTGTCCTTTTGTTGAAACCGTAAATGATGTTGATTTTGTTTTGCTGGTTACCGAGCCTACCCCTTTTGGGCTCCATGATTTGAAACTGGCGGTCGAGGTTCTGCTTAATTTTAAAAAACCATGCGGAGTCCTCGTCAACCGGGCTGATCTTGGTGATGACCGGGTTGACACGTGGTGCCGGGAATCTGGTATACCAATCCTGCTTAAAATACCTTTTGAGCGTGGAATTGCCGAAGGTTACGCGAAAGGAAGGAATCTGGTTGAAAGTCAGCCTGATTTACGAAAACCCCTGGAAAATCTATTACGGGAAATTTGTTCATGAAAGAAATTGTTGTTTTAAGCGGTAAGGGCGGTACAGGCAAGACTACCATGCTCGGCTCTCTCGCCTTTCTGGCAGAAAACAAAATAATTGCTGATTGTGATGTTGACGCGGCTGACCTTCATCTCCTCCTGGCTCCCCGGCCAGGAAGTGAAAATAAATTTGTATCCGGGGTTAAAGCCAGGGTAATCGAAGATCAGTGCAGTGGCTGTGGGACTTGTGATTTATGTCAGTTCGAAGCCGTCACCCTGGCTGAGACTGCCACTATTGATTCTCTTGCCTGCGAAGGTTGCGGGGTCTGCGCCTATTTCTGCCCTGAAGATGCTATTGTCCTGGATGAAAATCATTGCGGTACCTGGTTTATCTCAGATACTGATTACGGCCCTTTGGTACATGCCCAGCTTTTTGCCGGTGAAGAAAATTCCGGAAAACTGGTGTCTTTTGTCAAGTCAAAAGCCCGGGAACTGGCTGAGGAAACCGGAGCAGGATTGATTCTGGTAGATGGCGCTCCCGGTATCGGCTGTCCGGTTATCGCCTCACTGTCAAATACTGATATAATCCTGGCAATAACAGAACCAACTCAGTCCGGCTGGCATGATCTGGAACGAGTCCTTGACCTGGCAGATCATTTTAAGGTGCAGGCCTTTGTCTGTCTGAATAAATGGGATCTTAATCCGGAAATGGCCACAGAAATCAAACACTCCTGCCAGGATAGAGAAGTGGAGTTCCTGGGAGAAATTCCCTTTGATCCTGCAGTTGTCAGTTGCCAGATTAATGGGATACCGGTTGTCGGCAATGATGATGAAGGAAGCGCGGCCCTTGCTATCCGTGGTATCTGGAACAAACTTAAAAATCGTCTTTAAACCTGGAGCCTGTCAAATTCGTCAGTTCTCCGGCGTCAGGCTGCCGCTATTTTTGATAGCGATCAATAAACCACACCTTGACTTTTGAGAAGGCACGGCCTGTAAGCGTTTCAGGGATGCCGCCATGTGCCCGTTTCAACGCTC
>JANTFJ010000110.1 GCA_024763495.1 Desulfobulbaceae bacterium
CCAGAGGGCTGGGCTCCTACGGGGGGGGAGCATCGCCATGGCGTGGGCATGAACCTGTGCAGGTCAGGGTGGGAGCGAAGCGAGTTCCCTGACATTTATGCTATGAGCTTTGTTCAATGTTATATCGCCCAGAGGGCTGGGCTCCTACGGGGGGGAGGGGCATCGCCATGGCATGGGCATAAACCTGTGCAGGTCAGGGGGGGCATCGCCATGGCGTGGGCATGAACCTGTGTAGGTCAGGGTGGGAGCGAAGCGAGTTCCCTGACATTTATGCTGGTGAAATTATTTTATGGAGATATAAAATGCCAGGTTTTGAAGTTTTCGGCGAAGAAGAAAAAAAAGAAATTATGGACGTCCTGGATACCGGTGTCCTCTTTCGTTATGAATTCGGCGAACAGCGCCGGGGAATTTATAAGGTCAGGGAATTTGAAGAAAAATTTGCCGGCTATTGCGGAGCACAATACGGCCAGGCCGTTACCTCAGGCACCGCTGCCCTGAAAGTAGCCCTGGCTGCCCTTGGCGTCGGCCCCGGTGACGAGGTAATTACCCAGTGTTTTACCTTTGTCGCTACCTGGGAGGCAATTTTCGACAGTTCGGCCATGCCGGTTTTTACTGAAGTTGATGACACCTTGAATATGGATCCGGCTGATCTGGAAAATAAAATTACCGAACGAACAAAGGTGATTATTCCGGTTCATATGCTGGGGGCACAGGCCAGAATTGAGGAAATTAAGACCATTGCCGACCGGCACGGTATCCCTGTTCTGGAGGATACGGCCCAGGCCGCAGGCTGTAGATTAAAAGGCCGGCACCTGGGTACATTCGGTCAGTGCGGCACATTTTCCTTTGATTCGGTAAAAACCATGACCACCGGCGAAGGCGGGATGATCATAACCGACGACAAAGATCTATGGAAAAAAATGTCGGAATATCATGACCACGGCCATGACCACGTCAAAAATCCAGGCGCCAGGGGTGGTGAGGGCCGCAGTTTTATCGGTTTCAATTATCGGATGATGGAACTCCAGGGCGCCATGGGACTGGCCCAGCTGGCAAAACTTGATCAAATGGTGGCCAGCCAGAAAGAAACCAAGAAAATTCTCCGGAAGGCAGCCGCGAAAATTCCCGGCGTAAGCTTCAGGAACATTCTTGATCCGGAGGGTGACAGCGCTACTTTTTTCAGCTTTTTTCTGGCGGACAAAGAACAGGCGGTCAAGGTTAATAAAATTTTACGGCAAAACAATGCCGGAGCAATTGCCTTTGGGGAAAACAGCTGGCATTTTTATCCTCATTGGGAACACCTGCATGCCAATGCCACCCTGAGCCGCTCCGGCTGGCCTTTTAAGGATCAGGCAGGCAGACAGCGGGTGGTTTATGATCCTGATGTGCTGCCCCGATCAAGTGCCCTGCTTGATCGCCTCCTGGTTTACCAGGTACCGGTAAATATCAGTAAAGAAAGAGTGGCGGAAATAACTGCTGCCCTGGAAAAGGCGGCGGGATGACAGAAAATCTACGGCACCCTGTAACCAGTTACAATTACAGGGGTTAGCGAAGTCAGGACGCTTACCCCATGAGTAGTTACAATCCTGTCTAAAATTAAAATTCCAATGCTTTTAAATTATCATCCATTGCCGTCTGGTGAACAGCAAGATAAACATCAAAACGGTGCTTGCGGCTTTTAATGACAAATGACGGCTGCCGGTCGGCCAGGTTCTTTGCGCCTTTGGGGCGTTTGACGGCGACCCTGTTTACTTTCCGGGCCAGGGCCCAGTCCAGGAGAGCGCCACTATCCGGGTCATCTCCGGCAATATCCCGCAGGCAGCGCATTTCCTTCTTTACCATGGCGCTTTTACTCCGGGCCGGGTACATGGGGTCAAGATATATTACGCCGGGCCTGAAGTCGGGAGGCAGTGAAAAGAATCTACTGTCTGCCTGGTAAAGTGTCATTCTCCGGCAGATCGAGGCAATTCGCGCTGTGGCGGCGGCCCGGAGCAGGCCGTCAGCCAGCAGGGCGGCAATTATCGGTGAACGTTCAACCATTATAACCCGGCAGCCCAGGGCGGCCAGGATAAAAGAATCTCGGCCCAGCCCGGCAGTGGCATCAAGCACTGGCGGCGTTTTCATTTTTTTCAGGCCGACAGCCCTGGCAATGGCCTCTTTTTTTATGCTGATGTGTTTAAGGCGATACAATAATTTCGGATTAGCGAAATCAACAAATATCGGCTCTGACTCCCCGCTCCGGCGCAGTTCAAGTCTCCGGCCGGTCAAGGCCAGGGTATCAGCTGGTAACGGCGGCGAGGTAAGCAGGTTCAGTTTTAAATCTGCGGCCAGTTTTTCCGCTTCTCTGATTCTTTTCGGGTCAGCACAGTATAAAGCTATATTTTTCATAAATTAACAGGATTATTTTGTAACTATTCAGCAAAGGACAAAAAACTACCCGCTCCACTGAACAGTTACGTTATTTTTAAAATTAAAAGGGGAGGATATATCAATCTCCTGTCCTCTGTCATCTGATTTCCGGCATCTGATATGGATCTGCAACACAAATTACAACCTAGAGTAGTGGCCATTATCCCGGCCCGTTATCATTCCAATCGCTTTAAGGGCAAACCCCTGGCCGAAATTTGCGGCAAGCCCATGATTCAGCATGTTTATGAACGGGCGAAAAGCGTCAACCTGCTGTCCCGGGTTGCGGTGGCAACCGATGACGAAAGAATTGCCGACTGCGTTTGTTCTTTTGGCGGCGAGGTGGTCATGACCAGCCCGGATCATGCTTCCGGCACTGATCGGCTGGCCGAAGCCGCATCCATCATGAATATACCGGAACAGGATGTAGTGGTAAATATCCAGGGGGATCAGCCATTATTTTCCGTCGAGGTTGTAAAGCAGGTGGCAACCCCGCTGCTGGAAGACCCGGCCCTGCCCATGGCAACCTTAATTTATAAAATTATTCGGCCCGAAGAAATAGATGATCCCAATCACGTCAAAACAGTTTTTGACCGTAACGGCAAGGCCCTTTATTTTTCCAGGGCCTCTATTCCCTTTCAGCGTGATCCGGAAAAACCGCCCCCTCCTACCTATTATAAACACCTGGGCTTCTATGCCTACCGCAAAGGATTTCTTCTTACTTTTGTCGGGCTGCCCGAAGGCGAATGGGAACGTTTTGAAAAACTGGAACAACTTCGTGCCCTGGAATATGGCTATGCCATCAAGGTTGTCCTGACGAAACATGATTCAATTGAAGTGGATACGCCGGAAGACCTGAAACGGGTTGAAAAATTTCTTGCCTGTCCATAGATTACCTCAAAAATAACTTCTCATATATAAAATTTAAAAAAAGGAAATATCATGCGAAAAAAAATAACCATTATCGGTGCTGGAAATGTTGGAGCTACCGCGGCTCACTGGGCTGTCAACCGGGGGCTGGGCGATGTCCTTCTCCTTGATGTTGTTGAAGGAATTCCCCAGGGCAAGGCTCTTGATTTACTCCAGGCCGGGCCGGTTGACGGTTTTTCATGTTCCGTTACCGGCAGCAATAACTTCAGCGACTCGGCTGATTCCGATGTGGTGATAATTACCGCCGGACTGGCCCGCAAGCCGGGCATGTCAAGGGATGACCTTCTGGCCAGAAACGTGGCCATTGTCAAATCATGCGCCGAACAGGCGGCAAAATATTCACCTGGCTGCGTATTGATTGTCATTACTAACCCCATTGATGCTATGGTTTATACTGCCTTTAAAATTTCAGGCTTTCCCAGGCATCGGGTCGTGGGCATGGCCGGGGTTCTCGACTCTGCCCGTTACCGGACATTTCTGGCCATGGCCCTGAATGTCGCGCCTCGTGACGTAAATGCCATGGTAATGGGTATTCACGGTGACAACATGCTTCCCCTGGTACGGCTGGCTAATGTGGCGGGAGTGCCGGTTACTGATCTTCTTTCTGCGGAAGAACTAGACAAAATTGTCCATCGCACCCAGCATGGCGGAGCGGAAATTGTCGGGCACCTGAAAACCGGCTCTGCCTTTTACACTCCAGGCCTGGCCGCCATTGAAATGGCGGAAGCAATCCTGACCGACAGCAAACGGGTTCTTCCCTGCGCGGCTTATCTTGATGGTGAATTCGGCATTTCCGGCTGTTTTCTAGGCGTACCCGTAGTATTAGGAGCCGGGGGGGTTGAAAGAATTGTTGAATTTCAACTGACCCCTGAAGAAAAAGAGGCGCTGGCCATTTCCGAAAAAGCGGTTCATAAACAGATGAAGGCCACCGGGCTTTAAAAGCGGATAGAAACATTGCTGACATTTTGATATACTTTTATTCCATAAGTCATCTTGTCCCCGGAGCAGACCTGTAAACAATGACCCATAACATTCATCTTGATCCTGTAACAGCCAGCTTAAAACAGCTCTCCTCAGTCAGGATTGAGCCGCTTGACCTGCTGCCTCGACGCAACCTGGTGGAAAAGCTCATAGAGCTGATGCTCTCCGGCCCACCACCCGGCCCTCTTGCCGCTGCCGCCGGCCTTGAAGAAGTTGCCGGCGCCATTGACACTGTTGACACCGGGGACTTGAGGGTCGTGGTATTTGGCGGCGGCAGCGGATTATCAAATGTTATTGGCGGGGACAGCCGTAATCCCCGCTGGTATCGCAAGCCCTTTGCCGGATTAAAAGAAATTTTCCCGAAAACCTCCTCCATTGTCTGTGTCACTGATGACGGGGGCTCGACCGGTGAACTGCTCAAGGATCTGCCCCTGGTAGCCATTGGTGATCTTCGCCACGTCCTGCTTTCTTCTATCCGTCTGGCCAAGCTCAAAACTCAATATAATATAACCGGTCAGGAAGCCGTCAAGGCAGCCGGAGTTTTGCACAGCCTGTTGAATTTTCGTTTCGATAAAAGGCCTGAGAGCGTTAATGATCTTTTTATCGACCGCAAGATACGGTTTACGGATTTACCTGAAAAAATGGCAAAATCCCTGCTTGAACTGCTGGAAGTAATCTTTTTCGACTTGCGTCTTTCAAGGCTGCTTGACCGGCCCCACTGCCTGGGAAACCTGTTACTGGTCGCGGCAATTTACAACCAGGTCAAGCGTGGACTCGATGTCGACAAAGAGGCTCTGGTCAGCGGCATAAAAAAATTTGCCGACCTGCTGGGAGCCAATCCGGAAGCCGTGCTGCCCTGTGTTGCCAATCCCGCCCATCTTAACATTATGTATGCTAACGGCATAGTTGTTACCGGCGAAGATAAATCCTCCAAAGCTCAACGAGATTGTCCGGTTGACCGGGTTTTTGTCGAATTTTCCAGTCCGCCGGTTATTTTACCGGAAGCCATAACAAACATTGAACAGGCTGACATCATAGTCTTTGCTCCCGGCAGCCTTTACACCAGCATTATTCCGATTCTGCAAATCCCTGAACTTGCCGAGGCTGTCCGCGCCAACAGACAAGCCCTGAAAATTCTAGTGGCGAATCTCTGGATACAGCGCGGGGAAACCGACCTGGTGCGCGATGACCCCAGAAGACGTTTCTATGTTTCCGACCTGATCAAGGCCTATCACCGCAATATCCCGGGCGGGGTCAAAGAACTATTTGAGCAGGTACTTCTCCTCGGCCTGCAGGATATTCCCGGCAATATTCTGCAAAGCTACGCGGTTGAAGGCAAAATGCCGATCTATCTGGACAGGGGCAAGGTATGGCAGATGGGATTCGCGCCGATAGAGGCCAAAATATTTTCAGAACCGGCCCTGCATGACCGCCTGGTACAGCATGATGCCGCAGCCCTGGCCCAGGCGGTCAAGACAATCTGGGCAGTGCGTTATCATATTCCCCGCGAGGTCGAATCATCACTTACTTCGCCCCATAAATCCGCGTCCCTTATTATCCAGCATAATCATTATACTCCCAGCCAGCGTTTTATCGCCTTGAAATATAAATTAAAAGAAATCGACCATAGCGGCTTGAGCAACAGGTTCGAAGAAATATTCTGGCGGCATCAGGATATAAGAATTGATCACCTCAACCGGGTTAAAAATATAAAACTGGTCAGCAGGGATGATTGGCGGCGAAACCAGAGCTGGGACAAAATCTATTCTTATTACAATCCTGAGGACAGCACAATTTATATCAGGCAGGATCTCTGCGACAAAGAAAGCGCAAGGCTGGAAACCTCCTTTCTTGTTGCCCTCGGACAATCACTGCTCGGCGATTACACGGCTGAAAAAAAGATGATTCCCGTTGAGCATCAAGGCGAAACCGTGGGGAGAATATTTCAACTTACCTTAAGGGAAAACTGCAGGCAGGTATCATATTTCAGTTTCGCGGCAATCTCACATTATCTAAAGCTGGTACGGATGAACCAGTCCGCAAAAAACAAAAATATCTATACCAGGCTGATAAATGGTGCAGAGGGTTTTACTCCGCCTGGTCTGCTGATGGGACTGGTTTACGCCTGGTATCTCGATAACCGTCTAGCCCCTTTTGTTGAATACAAAATGGCAATAGTAAAAAATGATACTTCCGACCTGGTGCAGGAGCAGGTAAAAATGCTTAACCGCCGTCTTGATTTGATTAATTTTTTCCGTAAAATTGTCTTCCGTCATAACTCTTCGGTATATAAACAGGAGAACTGATTGTCTGACGAAAGCGGCCAATTAATTATTTCCCTATACCCCCCTTTCCTTATCAGGCCAAATAACAGTATGAAGCTGAACCTGGAGGCGTACCGGCAGCTGGTCGGCCAGTATCCACTCGGCAAGCAGACGGACAGAGAGTTTATTAACAACAGGTGAAAATATAATTTTTGGTTTTAAACCTGTATTTACTGAAGCAGAAAAATTATTTTTTGCAATTTTTACGGCCCAGTCATAATCCCGGCGGGAACTCAAGACAAATTTAATTTCGTCCCGGGGAGAAAGGAGGGCAAAATTAGCTGGTTCCATTCTTTCGCTCATGCCGCTGTCCGGGGTTTTGATGTCCATTATTTTGATTACTTCGGCGGGAACTTTTTTAAGATTAATAGTACCGTTTGTTTCCAGCAGAACAGTCTTGCCGGCGGCCAGTAAATGCCGCATCAATTGATAAACTCCTGCCTGGAGCAAGGGTTCACCACCGGTTATTTCCACTAGAGCCCCAGGATATTTTTCCACAAAGTCCAGCAGGCTGTTCACTCTATAAAGTTTTCCCGTTTCCTGTAACGCGTATTTGGTATCACAGTAAGAGCACTTAAGATTACAGCCACTCAAGCGAATAAAAGCAGTGGGATAACCGGCAAATGAAGACTCTCCCTGGATGGAATAAAAGAGTTCACAAACCTTGAGAGACTCCTCAATCGCCATAATAAATAACACCGCTGCCCGGGGTTTCGCCGACACAGACGCTGTATAGTTTGCAGGCCCCGGAGTTCAGGGTAAGGCAAAGTTTATCAAAAATATAAACAGCGATGTTTTCCGAAGAAGGATTTTTATCTTGAAAGGCGGAATGTTCATTAAGATTACAATGATCAAGATCATCCATAATATTTTTTACCGCGTCCTTGACGGTACGAAAATCCATTCCCATTCCCAGCTTATCAAGTTCAGTGGCCCGTACCGTTACCTTGATACTCCAGTTATGTCCGTGCGGTTTTTCACAATTACCCGGATAATCACGAAGATGATGGCCGGCTGAAAAATGAGTTTTTATAAAAATATCAAACATATTTTATGCTCCCTGTTTTTTTTGCGTCCAGCTGAAATTTTTATCTTTAAGAAAACTTGAAATTTTTCCTTCCGCATATTAGGCTTTTTCCATTATAGATACAACTGAAAGTTGTTTATTACAGTTCAGAGTTAAGGATAAGTTGTTGTCTTTGCTGAATAGCTACAGTTATTTTTGTAAATGTTCGGCTAGCACCCCACCTTCGCCCGTTTAGGCGTGATTCACATAGTATACTATAGTGAACACGCCGAAACGAACAAATCCGGGGCACT
>JANTFJ010000111.1 GCA_024763495.1 Desulfobulbaceae bacterium
TCTTCACAGATGGTGGTTTGTGATCCTATTTTAGGCCCTGTTTCCTTATTGACAAGAACAATGTGGCGGTCTAAATATAATTTCAGGCTGAAACCGGACGATGAAACTAAAATTTCATCTTCACAGATTCACATGCTGAAAAAGCAATTTCTTATCACCTGACTGTTTCCCTGGGCATGAGACCATATGGACAAAATATCGAACCGATACCTTTGTTAAAATTGCCGATATCTGTGGATATGGACCTCTGAGCTAATAACAGTATCCTGCTGCCAGCCGAGAGGTAAGAAATATAAGCCGGAAAGCGGCTGGTCACCTTAGGGACAGAAGATATGTCCGCAGGTTCATGGAACGTTCAGTCAGGCCAAGCTTGCGGCGCAGGTTTTTGCGGTGGAAACTGATGGTGCTGAGAGCCACCCCTAACACGTCCGCTATTTCCTGGCTGCTTTTGCCCTGGCGGATCAGAGCCGCCACCTCGACTTCCTGGGGTGTCAGGAGAAGATGCAGGGATGACAGCCGATTTAAAAAAGGCGTAATAATATCATTCAGGTTGGCCTCAATGATATCAACCAGTGTCTGGTTACGTAAACTGATATTTCCCTTCTTTAACCTCTCGACATAGGGAAGCACCAGTTCCCGTATATTAGCAGTAATCCTCTGCTCAAGCTCCTCCAGGTTTTTTGTATTATGTTCCAGAAGCACCTTTAAGGCAACATTCGTCTCTTCCAGTTTCTCGCTGTTCTGTCTCAGCTCTTCCTTCTTCTGGACCAGTTCCTCCTGAACCTGCATAATCGGGGTTATATCCTCGTGCACGGTGATGATTCGCCGCCCTGATTGTGAAAGACAGGGAAGAATGCGAAGATTGAACCAGTTTCTCCTGGTGGGTGAATGGCAGGGATATTGAATGACAAATTCGGGCAACTGCCCTGACAAGACTTCGCGTATCCCGTCGGCCACAAGCCTGCCTTCCTTTTCGCCGCTCTCAGCAGCCGCATCGCAGATGGCAAAATAATTGACATCCTTTGAATCCACACTTCCGGCCAGCCCGTTTTCCCTCCCGTATTCCTGCCAGGCCCGATTGGTCTCTATGATAAACCCTTTCTCATCAAGCACGGCAACATGAGCCGAAAGGGCGTTGAAGGTATCTTTATAAATACATTCGTCCACTGCTCCACCTGCAATGATAGTTTTAACTATTATTAATCAATCATTTTTCATCTATTGTTTTACTTCTGTTTCAGGCTTAGAGTCAAGTTAAAGGCTGGCCGCCGGTAAAGGAAAAAGAAAAAACCAAACCATTGTGGTACCGAGCGCTGCTAATCAGGAAAGGGCCGGGCCTGAACGTCCGGCCAATTTTTGGAGGCTATATGGATCTGAAGAAATATTTTGACACTGCATCTGGAACAGGAATACTGGCAACCGCCTCGCAGACAGGTGAGGTAAACGGAGCAATTTATTCTAAGCCCCGCATACAGGATGACGGCACGGC
Source organism: Desulfobulbaceae bacterium (assembly GCA_024763495.1). Taxonomy (GTDB): domain Bacteria; phylum Desulfobacterota; class Desulfobulbia; order Desulfobulbales; family SURF-16; genus JANTFJ01. Next base: position 1,490 of record JANTFJ010000111.1, read on the forward strand.
AGCATTCATCATGAGAGAAAGATTAACTCATAAATATATCCAGGATAATCATCGTGCCGCCTACATATTTATTGAAGATGGCCCTGATTACAGGGGAATAAGACTCTACCTTACCAGGATCCGCGAGGATCAGGACCCCGAGCTTATGGCTGCAATGACAAGGAGGCATCTTACCCCGGAAGAAGACAAGGCCAGGGGGCCAAAATTTATAGTTTATTTCAGAGTGGAAAAAATTCTCCAATTGATTGGTTCAGGAGAAATAGAGCATGAACTTGGATAAACTTTCATGTTGCTTCGCTCATGCAGTACGACACCCCCCATTCATGAAAAGTGCAGGCCAACATTCCCTGCATTTTCACAGTTACTGCCATTCCAGGAGCGGGCACAACGAATCATGAAAATATACTGTTTGTCCATGCCCTTGTGTGTCCATGGCTAATTTGAAAAGTATTTTCGGATAAGATACATAGGTATTTACTGTTATGAAACTTGACACCACTACTTTATCAAAAATACTTTTTTCCATTAACTGGGAATCAGATGGCATAAGCCACCGGGAAGATTACCTTGCAGAAAAAGTAAATCTGTGGAGAGATGTTTTGTCGCATGCTCTGCAGGACGCCCTTATGGACCTGCATACTGGAGACATGGTAAGTGTCGGGCTCGGCCCGGATGAAATCTTTGGCCCACGGCAACCTGAAAATATCAAAAAAATTTCACTGAAACAGTTTCAACCCCATGGCCCTGTGAAAGTTGACAGACCAAGGCCTGGAAGGTTTTATCCAGGGGGCTTTTTCAGGGGAATAGGCGGTCTGTTTCCGGAATCCCTGCACCCTGTGCGTATCGTTGAAATTCAGGGCGACAGTCTGATCATTAACACCAATCATCCGCTGGCAGGAATGCCTTTAACTGTGGAGGCAAAGATTCTTGATGTGAAAAGCCATAAGGTGGAAAATGGCGGAAGGTTGAGTGCCTGGATAGAAGATGCCCTGAACAGCGGGCCCGGCATGCAGGCGCGCTGGTATGGAAAGGTCACGGATTTTTCAATGCCGGATGCGTACAAAAGGGAGGATGAGACAGGCGACTGTTCATTCTACAAAAGCCCGAGACTCGTAGATCACATTGATGATCAGGCAAAAAGCATACTTTCGGAATTTCATGGAAATATCATTCCGAAAGAAAGTATTGTGCTTGATCTGATGAGTTCCATGACAACCCACCTGCCCGGCGGTTCGCAATACAGGGTAACCGGTCTTGGAATGAACCGGGAAGAGATGGAGTCAAATCCGATGCTGGAAGGCTTTCTCATTCACGACCTGAATTCTGACCCGACCCTTCCTTTTACTTCAGACACATTCGATGCAGTGATATGCAGCCTGTCCATTGAATATCTTACAAGGCATGAAGAGGTCCTTTCAGAAGTATCAAGGGTGTTAAGGCCGGGAGGAAAAGTGGCCATATCATTTTCCAACCGGTGGTTTTCACCAAAAATAATTAAATTATGGACACAGTTACATGAATTTGAGCGTCTCGGGTGGACCCTGGAACTGCTTAGGCAGACTGGCCGTTTTGAAGATATCAGGAGTTTTACCAGCAGAAACTGGCCCCGTCCTCTTTCAGATAGGTACTCTGACAGGCTCAACGTTTCTGATCCTGTCTATGCCGTGACAGGCGTGTTGATTGAGACATAAGCACATAAAAAGATGATGAACCCATCCCGGCCAAAAAAGAAAGTACTCATCACCGGAGCCACAGGCTATATCGGCAGAAGACTGATAGAGCGTCTGCTTTTCAGGCAGGATGTTTCTCTGAGGCTTATGGTCAGGAATAAGGCCAAAGTCAGTTCTTCTGTCAGAATCAGCGCCGAGGTCGTGGAAGGCGATACCTTTTCCAGAGAAAAGCTTGCCCGAGCGGTTTTCGGTATTGACTGTGCCTACTATCTCATTCATTCCATGGGAGCAAAGGGTGATTTTGAAGAACTGGACAGGATAAGCGCTGAAAATTTCCGTGATGCGTGCATAGAAGCCGGTGTGAAACGAATTATTTATCTTGGCGGACTGGGAGTCAGGCATACCGCCAGCAGGCATCTTTTAAGCCGAATAGAAACGGGAGAAATTCTTGCGGCCTGTCCTGAAAAGATTCAGACTGTCTGGTTCCGGGCAGGCGTCATCATCGGCTCAGGCAGCGCCAGTTTCGAGATCATCCGCAACCTGGTACAGAAACTGCCTGTCATGATTACTCCAAGATGGGTGGCCACCAAAACGCAGCCCATTGCAGTTGATGATGTACTTTCCTATCTGGTGGCAGGTTGCGATCTTGGTTTTAAAAAGGATCTCGTGGTGGACATCGGCTGCGGCCCGATGAGTTTTGCTGACATGCTTGCTGAAGCCGCCAGGGAAATGGGTCTCAGGCGCATCATCATTCCTGTCCCTGTTTTATCTCCTAAAATTTCTTCCTACTGGCTGCTTCTGTTTACTCCTGTGCCTTTCCGGGTGGCCTCCGCACTGGTTGAAGGTCTAAAATCGGAAACAGTCATTCAGAACGATAACGCCGCACGCTTTTTCCCGGATATAAAGCCCATGTCCTATGGTCAGGCCGTGGGCAGGGCGGTTCACGATATAGAATATCACCAGGTCGTCAGCCGCTGGTGCGATTCGTCCGCCGGGGAGGTTTGCGATATCAACCATGCCAATGTCATGGCAGACGCGATTCTGCGAGATCGGCGAAGCAAAAACTTCGGATTGATCCCGGCTGAAAACATCTACCGGGCCATATGTTCTCTCGGTGGAGATGAAGGATGGTCCGGCTATAACTTTCTCTGGCGGCTGCGAGGGTTTATTGACAAGATATTAGGTGGTTACGGACTGAATAGAGGCAGGCGGGACTCCCTTGAGCTTCGTGTGGGAGACGCCCTGGACTTCTGGAAAGTCGTTGATTTGAAGCCAGACAGGCGTATCCTGCTGTTTGCCCAGATGAAACTGCCCGGCAAGGCATGGCTGGAGTTCGACATCCAGGGCCAGACCCTGGTGCAGAGCGCTCTTTTTTATCCTAAGGGGGTATGGGGCAGGCTTTACTGGTACTTGTTGCTTCCCTTTCACAATCTCGTTTTTGGAGATCTGATCAAAAAAATTATTGTCAGGGCAGCCGACATAAAGTGAAAGTCAGTAACTGAGGGGCTGACCAAAAATTAATGCCTCTTCAGATAAAACAGTGGTTAATTTCTGGAACGGTAAGATTGCCAATGGCTTGATATAATGCAATTTCTCTATATAGATCGCTCCGAAAGCCTTGAGATTTTCTGAAAAATAATTATGAAATACATTTTAATGCTAACGGGATTTTTTATTGCGTTTGCAGCTGCAGGGTTACTGCTTACGGACAGATTTGATACAAGGGAGTCTGTGGCCATGGAAAAGGAAAAAAATATAACAGCTCTTGATAAGGCTATGTTTGCAGGAGGTTGTTTCTGGTGCATGGAAAAACCCTTTAAGGAATTGGATGGAGTGGTATCAGTCACGTCAGGATATGCCGGTGGTTCTACAGAGCATCCAACATACAGGAATTATCATCAGGACGGACATATTGAGGTCGTCGAGATTGTATTTGATCCCCGGCGGGTGTCCTATGAAAAACTCCTGGACGTGTACTGGAGGCAGGTTGATCCTACAGACGCGGGAGGGCAGTTTGTAGACAGAGGACATGGTTATATCACCACCATCTTCTATTACAGCGAAGAACAAAGAAAGCTGGCAGAGCAATCAAAATACGATCTGGGTGTAAGCGGTGTATTCGACAAGCCGATCGTCACCCCTGTTAGAGCCGCTGTGCCATTTTACCCAGCTGAAGAGTATCATCAGGACTACAATAAAAAGAATCCTGTCCGGTATAGCTTTTACAGGGATGGTTCGGGTCGCGACAATTTTCTGGATAAGGTATGGGGAGATAAAAAAATAAATACAGGCAAGGATAATCTGAGGAAAAAACTCACCCCCTTGCAATACAGGGTCACCCAGGAGGATGGAACCGAGCCTTCTTTTAATAACGAATATTGGGACAATAAAAAACCTGGTATCTATGTTGATATTGTTTCTGGCGAACCCTTGTTCAGCTCAAATGATAAATATGATTCAGGTACCGGGTGGCCAAGTTTCAGCCGTCCCCTTGTAGCTGAAAATGTTATCGAAAAAAAAGATGCAAGTTTTTTCATGACCAGAACAGAGGTGCGCAGTAAAGCGGCAGATTCCCACCTGGGGCATGTTTTTGACGATGGTCCAGCCCCTACGGGCCTTCGCTATTGTATTAATTCTGCTGCATTGCGATTTGTACCGGTAGAAGATCTGGCAGTTGAAGGGTATGCGGAATATTTAGAACTGTTTACCAGGTAAACTTTCATGTTGCACCGCTCATCCGGTACAAGCCTCCCTGGCATGAAAAGTACAAGTGAAAGCTCAGTGTATTTTCATGAAAAAAATAACTGCTCAGCGTATTGGCTAATTGCAGGAAAATGGCCTCATCTTTTCCGCTGAAGGTGAAAAAATAACTGGGTCTTGGCCTCTTGAGCGAAGCGGGCGGTTCAAAAAACAAAAACTTAACAGCGAGGCCTTGTCTGGGCGTCTTCAAAAATGGCAGGCATACTCTTTATTTTTTACTGGTTATCGGTTGTTTTGTATCAAGGCCTTCCATCATTTATGCTGAGCGTTATCTTTACTGGTCTGCAGGGCTGGACGGTGTTCGTCTCAAAATTATCCACATTCAATGCTCCTGTTTGACAAAGATCAGTTTGTCTGTATCAAAACCAGCAGGTTTGGCTTTGGCGCTCAGTTGTTCCAGCAACCGCTTCTCCATGTGTGGTTTTCTGGAGAGTATCAACAGATACCTCTTGTCCGGCCTGCTGCCGGGTTGGCCTTTCTGCAGCGTTCTTCCCCTGCCCTGATCAACCATTTTCTTTTCTCTTTTGCAATCCTGAAGGACGCCCTAAAGAAGACTCCGATCACTTATAGAATTACTTACCCGACTTTGAACGCCGCTCCGGAACGTGCCCGTGGGCTATTTTGTTTTCATTCCATTCCTTGCTGACATAAAGACCGCAATAGCAGCTGCCAAACTCCTTAACATCGGCCTCCCGGTAAGTGCAGGGACATATTATGTCCTGGTCTGATCCGCGTTTAGCAGAAGCCAGCCGGCAGGGACAGGACATGTAACCGTAACGCTTTTTATTGGTTAAGAGCCCCTCCAGAAGGGAATCAACCTGTTCCTGGTTTTGGTTGAAGAAATATCCAAGCGGTTCCTGGCTTTCCCTGAGTGCGGCCTTAAGGGTTTTGATATTCATCAGCATATATCCAGTTCTTGTTTAATGCGCTCTTTCTGAAAACCGATGATGGCAACATTTCCGATTATCACCACGGGAAAGCTCTCTTCCGGATTAAACTGCCTGATCCGGGCAAGTTCCTCTTCCCGTTCGGTTTCGGGCAGCAGATCAAGATCAATGTTTGTGAACCTGAATCCTCTTTCGGCAAGCATTTTTTTCGCACTGCTGCAGAAGTAACAGGTGCTGAGCCCTATCACACGAATTTTTGGTTTTTTATCCTTTTTATTGAGATTTTCTGTTTTCATTACTTGACCTCTCTACCTTTTCCGCTGTCGGACAGATCGATCAGCCCGGAAGGAAATGGCCGGAGCAGAACCTGGTTGAAAAGATAATCACTGTCAAAACGGATGTCCTGTATTTCCAGTAGCCGGGTCACAGCAGGCAGTGGTATCCGTTCATCGCGATACTCTTCTATTGTATTGATGATGTACATTTTTTCTTTTTCGGATAAATGTTCCGAGACCCAGCCCAGTGCATGGTACAGGGTATTTACCCTGGCTCTCCTGCGAAACGGCCGGTTAAGGACCCGGCTAAGTTCTTTCTCGTAATGTTTATACACCTCTGCAGGCGGAAGACGTTCTTGGTTGGCCGCAATCCTGCCGCACATGCGGAAACGGCTCTGATTGTAAGCCAGAAAAAGGAGCTTGTGGCGGGCGTGAAATTCAACCAGGTCTCCCATGCCATGAGTGCCTGCAATATTTCTGAAACGGGCCCAAACGTAAAGTCTGATTAGAAAATGCTCACGCAGCACCAGGTTTGTCAGGCGCTGTTCATCATCCACGGCCTTGTGCCCGAGATGCCTCATGACAAAAGCACCGAAGATGCCGCTGTCGCGGCAAAGAAAATGCGGCTTATCAAAACTTCTGTAGACCTTGGCATCACGAAGTGCACACGACCGGGACCTCGACTTTAAGATGGCTCCATCACAGCCTAAAAAAGGGCGAACAAGTTTTCCCGAGGCCTGAACAAGGTCCCTGGTCAC
>JANTFJ010000112.1 GCA_024763495.1 Desulfobulbaceae bacterium
AGGGCTACGTTGAGGATTTTGACTGACCATGATCGTTTCAAAATGTGTTATAGTTCCCCCTCTAAAATGGGAAGTTAATTTTGAACGGGCCCTAAGGGCGACCGGCCGTAAGCGCTATCAGTCAACCCTGAGATAGCGGTAAACGCTTATATGCTTGAGTTCTGCGAAAATTTGTTCTCCCTGTGAACGGTTACATTTCTGCTGTTTTTGTTGTTATCTCCTCCGGCGCCCAGCCCCTCTTTTCCCGTTTCTTAAAAAACAGTCAACTCACAACCTATATCCCATATTCGTATAAGAACGAGACTCCGAATCTTTCCGCCATCAGCCCGGGTTACGTATGACTATGGCGGCACCGGACTGATGACAAAAATCCCGGCACCCTGTAACCAGTTACGTCAAAAGCAGGCTATGCCTGCCCTTAATTTGTTGGTTCTCTCCCTCCTCCTTGAGAAATTTAAGCTTGCTTATAGATGTTGTCCTTTGATAGGCTGTTAAGAAGAAGTATAATTTTTGCTAATGTGGGCATTGCCCACAATCCTGAAAAACCCCTGTCCCCCTGTAGGAGTCCAGCCCTCTGGGCGATTCATGCTATGAGCTTTGCTCCATGTTTTATCGCCCAGAGGGCTGGGCTCCTACAGGAGCCTTATTGTTTTTTATCGCAGGGCGTGGAGCACGCACATGGCGGCGTCCCAGAATACCTTACGGTTACAGGGTTGTCGCCGCCCGGGTGCATTTTATTGAGCGCTATTAAAAAAAAATTGTGGAGATAATCATGCAGAACGTAGAACAGGCGGTTGAAGTGATAGATACGGCACAAGAGGAGAAAACAAAGGGTAAATTATTAGCATACCATGACCAGACAATTAAAAGAGCCTTGAATTTTTCAATACTTATTAATTGCCATGCCGGAGAAAAAATTATCTTACCCGGCGATGATTCCCGCTCCTTCTATTATGTTAATAAAGGTACAGTTGAAGTTTCATATATGGCGGGTGAAACAAAAATTACTGTGGCTATTATCGGGGCCGGTAATTTTTGCGGGGAGATCGGCTTTTTTGACAGCGGTTCCAGGGTTCGTGACGTAAAAGCCGTTGAAGATGCTGAAATAAGGTTATTTAATCAAGAATTGCTCGACAGCATGCAGTTTGAAGAACCGGAATTATATGCGGGATTCGTCACTCACCTTGCCAGGGGAATTTGTGGTAAATTTCGCCGCATTCTTGAAGAAAGTGAACCCCTTGTCGCCTATGGAGCCTCCCTTGCCAGCGGCCGCGGTTCTTTTGCCGAGGCTCGTCCCCTGCCAGATTCTCTTATCCAATCAAAAGCATGGCGTAAAATAACGAGCCAGATCGAAGAATTCAAATCTCACATTTACAATCTGTCCTATAAATTGCAAGCTGTTCAGGGAGATAAGATTCCAGCCGATCTCCTTGTCCGGGGCTATCACATTCTTGATCTTTTAAACGACAGCCTCGCTTCTTTCAAAGAATTTATGCCGGATCAGAGAAGTGAGGATATGATGTGGGGTTATATTTTCAAGGAAATTTTCCCTTTTTTCATGCGGAGCTGGTTTACGGAAAGAGCCTATTATAAACCCAAGGGTTATGCGGGTGATTTTCTCCTCATGGAGCATATTTACCTGAATAAACCGGCTGGAGACGGTAAACTTGGCCTGCTGGTAGATTCATGGTGCATGCAGCGCCAAAGCGCCAGGGCAATACGGGGACGCCGGAAACTCATGGCTGCACAACTGGCGGAAATAAGCTGGGACAGGCTGCAGTCAAATGATATTTTCGAAGTAATGAATCTTGCCTGCGGGCCATGCCGGGAACTGTTTGATTTTTTAAAAAATTGCAAATACAGCGAAAAAATAGATGCCCTGTGTGTTGATATCGATGACGAAGCCCTGCAGTATTCAAACAGCAGGGTCAACACCTGTGCCCACAGCGCGTCCATCCGCTACCTGAAAGAAAATCTGGTAAAATGGGCCCTTGGTAAAACTAATCAGGCTATTGGCTTAAAAGACATGATTTATTCTGCCGGCCTTTTTGATTATCTCGAACCTCGTTTATTCTGCCGGCTGGTCAATAAATGTCACGATTACCTGAAGCCGGGCGGTTCCCTGCTGATTGGCAATTTTGCCCCTTACAGCGACATGTTGTTGATGAGCTACATTGCCCACTGGATACTTATATATCGTACTGAAGATGATTTACGGGAATTATTCGAGGATACAAAGTTTGGTTCGGACATTACTATTCTGTCAGAACCCGAAGGCATAAATTTATTTGTTCATGCGGTAAAAAAGTGAATTTATGGTCAAGCAATTTCCATTAAATAGCCGGACTCGGCTCACTCCCCCGGCTGATAGCTATGGCCGGGAAACAAGGCAGCTTTTTGTCGACAGGGTTGTTATCGTCTTCTGGCTGGCAATAATTCTTTTTTTATTCTTTTCAGTTCTTGATTTTATTTTATACAAACAGGTATTTCTCCGTTTTCTCTCCTGGCGGATAACCTTTTCACTATTTCTGCTTGGCTGCCTGGTTCTGCTGAAACATTACGATTCTTATTATTTCTCTAAATATCTTTGTTTTGCCTGTTGTCTTTTCGGTGATGCCATTATCACGGCGATGATTGTGAATATGGGAGCATGTGGACAAGGCTATTACATGGGAATTGTTCTAATGATGATCGGGTTAGCCGGGATACTGCCGCTTTCCACGAAGGATTCACTGATAGCCGGAATATTCCTTTACGCGGTTTATGCCTTTGTTTTGCTTTTCCATAATTTAAAATCAGTAAATATTTACCCGATGTTTTTTAATAACAGTTTTTTCTTTATCTCTTTTATAATGGTGAGTTCCGTACTTTCCTATGAAAACAGCAAGAGGAGGTTTCGGGAGTTCATGGTTCGCCAAAATATTGCTGCTTTGGCCGGGGAACTTTCCCGCTACAGTAACGGCCTGAAAAAAGAAGTAGATAAACGGATGATAAAGATTGAAGAATCCGAGATACGTTATCAGGAGCTGTACAACCATATCCATGATCTGCTGGTGTTGATTGACAAACAGGGCATAATCATGATGGCCAACAGCTTTTTCTGCCGGCAGCTGGGCCTGATACCTGAAGATGTGCCTGGTTCTTTTTTCTTTAATTATGTCTGCCGGGAAACTCAAGATACTGTTAAAAGCCAGCTTTTTCATCGACTTTGCCAAAATGGCGTGATTAAGGGATCTGAATTCCACCTGGCCAGAACTGACGGCCAATGCCTGGATGTTGAGTGTAATGGCAAGGTTATGGCAGAAGAGGCCGGTTATCAGCTGGTTATCAGAGATGTAACTATTAGAAAAAAAATGGAAGAGGCCCTGAAACATTCGCAGGAACAGGTAGGACAGGCCAGGGTGGCAACTATTCTCGGCCTGGCTAAACTGGCAGAGTACAGAGATGAAGATACCGGGGATCATCTGGAAAGGATGAGGGAGTATTCTCGAATTCTGGCCATGGAGCTGGCTGAGTGGCCTGAATACCAGGACCACATTACCGAAAATTATATTGAGGATATCTATCTATCTTCTATTCTGCACGATATCGGCAAGGTCGGTATTCCTGACGATGTTTTGTTGAAACCGGGCCCCCTGAATGAAAAAGAATACGATATAATGAAAAATCACAGCAGGTTTGGTGGAGACGCGCTTAGTGCGGTGGAAAAACAGACAGAAGGCCGTTCTTTTCTTACCCTGGGAAAAGAAATTGCCTATTATCATCATGAAAAATGGGATGGCACCGGCTATCCTGCCGGATTAAAAAACGGCAGAATTCCTCTTTCAGCGACTATTGTCGCCCTGGCTGATGTCTATGACGCCCTTACCTCTAAAAGATGTTACAAGCCGGCATTCAGCCACGACAAAGCAAAAAAAATAATTATCGAGGGCCGGGGTACTCATTTCGCCCCTGATATTGTTGACGCTTTTCTTGCCCGGGAAGAATTATTTAAACGTACCAGGAAAGAGGTATTAATTAATTAACAAATTTATTTTTGCATGATCCCTGAGAGGGAAATATGGAGCAGGAAAAAAGTAAAATAGAAGAACGGCAATTTATATCCAATGAAGAACTATTAACAGCAGCCCTGCGTTTTGCTGAAACAAAAACATACTCCGCGGGGACGAAAATTGTCTTTAAAAATACGGCAGCCAATGCCTTTTATTATGTTCTGAAGGGAACGGTTGAAGTCTCATACATGGCACAGGAAACCAGGATTACCGTTGCGATTATCGGCGCAGGAAATTTTCTTGGTGAAACAGGCTTCCTGGACAGTGGTTCAAGGATACGTGATATCCGGGTGATGGAAGATACCGAGCTCAAGGTTTTTACAAGTGAGGTCATGGCCGATTTTTTGAAGAGCGAGCCAGGTTTATACGGCACTTTCCTGTCTTGTTTAACCAGGTCGGTTTGCGCTAAATTCCGTCGTGTTCTGGATGAAAGAGAGCCTTTACAGGCTTATGGCGCCGCGTTGTCAACCGGGAAAAAAGCCTATGATGAGTGCCGTCCATTACCAACAGCATACCTGCAATCATCAGGCTGGAAACAGTTAAGATCTCTGGTCGATGAGATTAAAGTCTCTTTTTATGATCTTTCTTATAAGATTCAAAAAGACAAGGGCAAAAAAATCCTTCCTCAACATAAAGAGCTGGGATTTAAATTAATGGATAAATTTAATGACGCTCTGCAGGATTTACAGAAAAATCAGTTGCCGCAAGATCAGGAATATGTATGGGGCTATATTTTTAAAGAAGTTTTCCCGTATTGCATGAGCAGCAGGTTCAGTGAAAGAGCTTACTATAAGCCTAAGGGCTATGCGGGCGATTTTCTGATGATTGATATGCTTTATCAGAATAAGCCGGCAGGTGATGGAAAACTGGGGGAATTAATAGATAGCTGGTTCCTGCAAACACCGGCAGCACGGGCAATCAGGGGAAGAAGGGTATTGCTGAAATCAAAACTACAGCAATTTGCCGGCGAAAAATTTAAAAAAGGCGAACGTATACACATTATGAATCTTGCCTGCGGAGCTAATCGTGAACTCTTTGATTTTATAGCTGAATATGAACATAGTGAACTGATTGAGGCGTTATGTATAGATATTGATCCCGAAGCATTAGAGTTTACCAATCAACATGTTAATACCTTCCCGCATATGGCTTCAATAAAACTGATGATTGAGAATTTGGTTAAATGGTCCTTAGGGAGGTCTAGCCAGGCCATAGGAAAGCAGGATATTATTTATTCTTCAGGATTGGCTGATTATCTGAAAAAAAGATTGTTCATTGCTTTAGCCAACAAATGTTATGAGTACTTAAAGCCAGGTGGAGTATTTATGGTTGGCAATTTTTCTCCCAAAAACCCTAATAAGTCAGTTATGGATAATATTTTTCAATGGAAATTGATCCACCGAACTGAAGAAGACATGATTTCTCTTTTTAGCGAAACTCCATTTGGTGATAATGTGAAAATGATAAGTGAGGAGCAGGGGATTAATCTTTTTGCTATTGCGGCCAGACATGTTTAATTGCTGATGGACAGAATAAAATTACAACATAAATCTAAATATCAGGCTGGAATGAGAGAACTTATTCATTCTCGCGCCTATGTGTTTTTATTAATAGGCGTAATCCTGATTCCGCTTTTTGCTTTCTTGGATTATGTCGCAGCAAAGGAATATTTCCGGTTATTTTTTGTTAACCGGATTATCTGCGCTTCCTTTTTTATTGTTTTAATTATATTAAATTATTTTGATAAAAATAAAAAATATGGCTTGCTCCTGGTCACACTTGGTTTCTTTGCGGTTGGCCTGTTAATTTCTCATATGATTATTGTCCTGGGTGGAGCTGAATCCGGTTATTATGCCGGGATAATACTTGTTTTAACAACATACAGCGTAATTTTTCCCCTGACATTAATCCAATCATTATTAATAAGCAGTTCTCTTTTTTTAATGTATATTTTGGCAGTTTTATGGATAAAATTTCCTGTTGTTGAAAATTTTACAATATTTATTGCAAATTCTTTCTTTTTTGTAGGTTCCATTTTAATTGTCACTGTTAAAAGTCTTGCTGATACTAAAGCACGCATTAGAGAATTTAACATGCGGATGCGGGAAAAGGAATATACCGATAAGCTGGCTTATTATGCTGAAAATCTTGAAAAAGAGGTCAAAAAAAGAACTCGCGATCTTGAGCATTCGGAAGTACGCTTCCAGGAATTATATGACAATATTATTGACGATGTTGTTCTCCTCGACAACGATGGCAATATTGTTTTAACCAATAAGCAATTTTCTTCCCGGATGCAATTAAAGACCGGGGCAAAGCAAAACATTATAAATTTTATTCATCCGGACAACAGGCAGATTTTTCAGGATAATATCCGGAAAGCTATTAGAAGCGGCAAGGACATAAGCGGGATGGAGTTCAAAATGCTGATTCCCGGCCCCGGGGAAATTGATGTGGAATGCAATGCCGCAACCTTTGGAATAGCTGGTTCTCAGGCTAACATTCAATTATTAATCCGTGATGTAACCCCCAGAAAAAGACTGGAAAAACAACTGGGACAATCATTTTCCCGGGTGCAGGGAGCCAGGTCGGCAGTTATTCTTTCTCTGGCCAAATTGTCGGAATATCGAGAACTTGATTCCAGTAACCGGCTGGAAAAATTTCGTGAATATGCCAGAATACTGGCTGAAGAATTAAGGCTCCAGAAAGAATATAAAGATTATATTACTGATACCTATATCGAAGATCTTTATCAGTCTTCGATTCTTTATGATATCGGTAAGGTTGGTATTTCTGATAAAATTCTTCGCAAAAAAGGCCGGCTTACCCATGAAGAGCGGGAAATAATTAACCGTCACACAATTATTGGCGGCGATACGATAAAATCTCTTGAATCTCAAATTATGGGACAGACTTTTCTGGAATTGGGTAAAAACATCGCTTATTTTCATCATGAGAGGTGGAATGGTCAGGGATACCCCCAGGGACTGACCGGTGTGGAGATTCCTCTTTCCGCTCGTATTGTTGCCCTGGCAGATGTTTACAATGCCTTAACATCTGATGTTGCTTATCGCCACGCCTGTTCTCATGATGAAGCAGTGAAAATTATCCTGCCGGAGCGGGGAAAACAGTTTGCTCCGGAAATAATAGATGCCTTTGTAACCAGGCAGGAAGATTTTCGGGACATTGCCCTGCAGATGACAGCCTCCCTTGAGGTTTCCTGAAAATAGATATTTCTCTCAAATCAGCCAGGGTAACTACTCATGGGGGTAAGCGTCCTAACTTCGCTACCCCCTGTAATTGTAACTGATTACAGGGTGCCGTAGATTTTCGTGATCAGGTCGGTGCAGCGTATTAGTCATACGTAAGCCGGACTGATCGCGGAAATGTGCGGTGGTGAGCAGTTACCAGCCAGGTAAGCACTCCATGAACACCATCCTGCACACGCTGTACCCTGTGATATACCGATCTATGTAAGACAAGCTGATCGCGTAAATATGCGGTACCCTGGGAGGAGTTAACTGTTTTTTAAAATAACACAGAGTTGGGAGAAAAAGGCATTATCGGGCAGCCTGCCGGGGAGTTTTAGTCCCTTAGAATTAATTTTCGTGTTTTTTACACCCCTCAAGGGGGTACTGAAAAGAGTGGCAAGAAATTAAAAACTTTCTTTGAAATAAACAACTCGAAGG